>DAORIL010000457.1:0-5708 GCA_035438525.1 Pyrinomonadaceae bacterium | reverse complement strand
CCAAAAGTTTTAGATGTTCTATGTTTATTGGTTAAAAAAGAAGGAAAGATTGTTTCCAAAAATGAAATAATGGATGCAGTTTGGGCAGATGCTTTTGTCGAAGAAAGCAATCTCACCCAGAGCATCTACACTCTCCGACGCACGCTCGGCACCGACCAAAACGGGAAAAGTATTGTCGAAACCGTTCCGCGTCGTGGTTTTAGAATTGCTGTTCCGATTGTTAAAGAAGAGGAGAAGAGGAGAAAAGCCGAAGAGGAGAGTCCAAATCACTCCATCACCCCATCACTCCATCACTTCTTCTCTATTTGGACGGTTCTTATCGTCAGTTCGATTTTTCTTCTTCTTGTCTATCTTGCTTACAACTATTTTAATTCTCCAAAAATCTCAACTTCTCCAATCGAAAATGTTGCGTTTCAAAGGCTTACTTCGACAGGCAATATTTCTTCGCCGACAATTTCTCCCGATGGAAAATCAATCGCATTTGTTAAAGAAGGCGATTTGCATTTGCAAGACATCAACACCGGCAGCAGCGGCAAATTAAATGTGGTCAATCACCAAATTTTTAGCAATTTGCAATTTTCTTTAGATGGCGAAACTATCTATTTTCGTAATGAAAGACGGACTGATGCGGGCGGCGACATTTTCCAAGTTTCACGTTTTGGAGGCGAGGCGCGGAAAGTTTTAGAAAATGTGTGGAGCGGAATTGGTTTTTCGCCGGATGGAAAAAATCTCTCTTTTGTGCGATATTTTCCCAAAGAAGCTAAATGGATTTTGTATTGCAAGGATTTAACTGCGGGTGAGGAAAAACAACTTTTTGAAAGGAGTTCGCCCGATTCAATTTATCGAACAGGTTTTCCGGCGTGGTCGCCCGACAGCAAAAAGATTGTGACGGTTGCTCAGGAAAAACCTGCTTCGACAATTTATGTGATTGATGCTGAATCGGGAAATGCCGAAAAGCAAAATACTCCCCGTTTTGTCCAAATTGAGCAAACTCTCTGGAATTCGCAAGGCACCGGAATTTTTTTAGTCGGACGCGAAAAGGATCGGTTTTTTCAACTTTGGAAATTGAATCATCCAAGCGGAGAACTTCAGCGAATCACCAATGATCTAAGCACTTACCGTCATATTTCACTGTCGGCAGAAGGAAAAATTTTAATTGCCGAAAACCAATCAACGTATTCGCACCTTTGGACGGCAAAGGCGGATAATCTGGAAAATCAAACGCAAATAACATCGGGAAATATCAATCGTGACGGGGCATCGGGTTTAATCTGGACTAACGATGGAAACTTGATTTATTCGTCCAGATTGACAGGCGAAAGTGATCTTTGGTTTCTGCGTTTAGCAGATAATTTTGTTCAACAATTAACTAAAAATGCAGGGCAAAACAACGAAAATCCGATAATTTCGGCAGACGGAAAATTTATCTATTTTGAATCAAATCGGACAAATTCGAGACATATTTGGCGAATTGATGCCGATGGTAAAAACCCAACTCAAATTACTTTTTCGGACAAAGAAAATGAGTTTTATCCGGCACTTTCGACTGATGGTATTTGGCTCTATTTTCTTAAAAAATCAGCACAGGGAAATGTTATTTTCCGGCAAAATTTGCAAGATAAACGAATCGAAAGTATCACCGAACAAGGCTCACTTTCGCCAAACTCGTTTATTTTACTTTCACCTGACGGAAAATTGTTAGCATTTAATAACATCAAAGATGCAAGAGGCGAGGAACTCAATGCCAAAACCTCCGAAATCGGAATTGTTTATTTAGAAGAGCAAAACAAAGTCAAAATTTTCAAATTCCCGCGCATTAACAGTTATCTAAATTGGACATCCGACAGCAAAAGTTTTGATTATCACGAAAATACTCCTGAAGGCGCAAAGATTTGGCGTAGAACTCTGGACGAATCTGCTGAACCAAAATTGCTTTTAACAATTCCTAAAACTACAATTTTTAATATTGCGTGGTCGGCAGACGGAAAAAATCTCGCTCTGGCGCGTGGAAAGCAAGAGCGAGACGTGATTTTATTGAAACAGTTTGAGTAAAACACTGGTTTTTTTTAACTCTAGAACTTTCTCCATGTTTTTTTCAATTATGGTTTTTTCTTTGTTTTTTTTAACTCGTTGCCTTCGCGGGCGCCATTGGTTTTAGTTTTTCTTGATGTGGTATTACTCGATTTTGGAGTGGTTTTAAGGTTGGTTTTTGAACTCCAGTCACCCGGATCATTAACACCGCTTTGCGTTTTAGCCCCTTTAACTGATTGTAAGTCCTCGCTGGTAGTTTGGAAATTAGTGGTTTTTGGGGTGTTCTTTGTCGAAGTATCTGCGACCGGACCTGTCGTTTTAGTTTTTGATCTGTTTGTTTTAGTTGAGCGTTGCGTATTTTCTTCATTGACCTTGCCACAATCCGCAATATTTCCCGATTTACCCTGAACATCACAGGGTGTCATTTCAATTCCATTTGCACTGCCTGGTTTACTGGTTATTTTTTTTGTAGAGTTTTTTTGCGTAGTTATGGCATTCTTTTGGGTTGAGTTTGAACTCTTAGAATTTGTCGTGCCGTTAGCTATTGGATTTGTTCCTGTTTTAACTTTGGTATTCTCATCAATCGGCGGAGTGTTGTTAGTTGAACTATTTTCTTTTGAAGTTTGAGGCGCAGGATGAGCAGTGATGTATGTATCTGCCAACTCGATAGAACGGTCTAAAAGACTCATTACCGCGTCTTTTTCGCTACTGGCGGATGCTTTTCGGAGAGACTCTTTGCTATCCATCAAACTGCTTCTAACATCGTTCATTTCACCAGAATTTCGTGCTTCAATTTGTCCGTAACTATCTTTACAGGGACTCAGCCCTTTGGTATGACAAAAGAGACGAGTGTAGGCTTCGGTCGTTTTTTGCAACGCGAGACGATAGGTGTTGTCATTTTCAAACTGATTAGATTTTGCCAAAATCGAAAGCGCATCATAGCTGAAAGCCTTGGCAGAATACCAATTATTTATGTCAGTCCGATTTTGTGCGGCTTGCGTTGTGGTTTCTTTTTTCGTGGTTGTCGAAGCCTCAGAACCTGCTTGGGTTGGCGCACTTTTTTTATTCTTTTGACCAAAAGATACGCTTGAAAAAGCAAACAATAAACTGATAATTGATACAAAAATTAAATTCTTTTTCATTTTTTTTAACTCCTTTGTTGGATTTTGGATAGTTCGTTGCTTAAAATCCGCAATCCCATTTCCAAATTCTAGTTGCATTTCATTAAAATGCCGCCGCCGCCAAAACTATCAACCACAGAAGCCGACCATCCGCCGCCTTTGTAAGTTTGCTTAACGATCCATTCCTGTTGAATGCAAAACTCCTGATTTGGAAATTTGACCAAAGCTAATCCGCGAATAAAACGATTGGTCGGAATGCCGAGCGAGTTTTTATACATATTCCAATCCTTAAAATTGGAACCGATTTTAAGAACACTCGCGCCTTTGTAATAACTCAAAAATTTGGTTTTTGCCATTCCTTCTTCGACGGGACGGCTAAACGGAGGTTGTTTCCAACTACGCTCTTTCCAGCCATTTTCCAATAAACCTTTGAGTTCATTAATTTTGTCTTGAATCGGAGCGAACCAGTTCGCCGGAAAAGCCGAAACAGGTTCTTTGATAATGACCGCAAGTTCGGCTTTCCAAACATCGGGCTGATATAAAAGTTTCATCACATCATCAGGAACGCTATTTTTGGGATCATCAATCGAGCGTTGGATTTGATTTTTGGCAAACATTAAATTGGCATCAATTTTGGTTTTTGCATCAGCCTGGGCAAAAATACTGCTCGTTAAAATCATAACTATTGACAGCAACAAAACTATTTTATTCATCTTTGAAATTCTCCTTAAACTTTCAGAAACTGCTCTTTCTGAATTTAGTGAAATAAGGATAAAAAACATTTCACTTTGTTTTTTTGGACATAAAAAATCCGTCTTCGTTATTTGATCTAGCCTTTAACAAAAACGGACTTTTCGGGGATATTCGTTATTTTTTATCTACAATCTGAATCGGCGTGCGGATTTTCTATCACTTTCACAATTTCGTAGGCGCGTGTGCCAAATCTCACCCCGGATTTTGCCATTTTCCATTCGATTGTGTAGGTTCCGACAACTTTGGGAGCTTTAAATTGATAGGTAAAAGTATAACTTGCACTGGTATCAACATCTTGGCTGATGTAGGTGATCGGAGTCATTGAATTAACATCAAATCCGCCTTTCCTCTCAGTTGAATTATCTGGTGATTTGGTAATCACCGGATACAAATTAAAAACTCGCGGACTGGTTGTCCATTTTTCGGTTCCGGTATTTTTAACCGTAACTTTGGCAGGAAATTCTTTGCATTGCTGCATAACGGTCAAAATCCGAATTCCGCTGTTTTTGATCTCAGCATCCAAACCTTGAGCATTTGCCACTATGCTCAGAACAAAAGTTAAAATAATCAGGGATAGTATTTTTTTCATCTATTTATTCTCCAAATTAATAGGAATTAATTCCTTTCGATTGATAGTGAAAAAGTAGCAAAAAACATTTCATCCGATTTTAGATTTTAGATTTTGGATTGGTTTTGATTCCAATAAAAAAAAGGCTTTCATTCATTGTGAACAAAAGTCTTTTTTAATTTTTAATTTACCTAACCCAAGTTGCTAGTGTCCTAACCATTTGAAGTTGATGGATGATCTTTGACTGGTTATGCTCCTTATACGGAGAAACTACCAATGCCAGAGAAAAAGTATCTGGTTGATCTATCTATTTCTGAGAAACTTGAATTAGAAAAGTTACTCAAAAGTGGAAAACATCAAACACGCAAATTAACTCGCGCCCGGATTTTATTGTTAGCCAATGAAGGAAAAACGGATGCTGAAATTGTCGAAGTTCTGCAAACAGCCCGTCCAACTGTCGAACGAACTCGCAAACGATTTGTCGAAGAAGGCTTGGATTGTTTACAGGAAAAGTTACGCCACGGAGCCCGCCCTCGACTGGATGAACGTCAACAGGCACATCTGATCGCTGTCGCTTGTTCACCCGCGCCCGAAGGATTTGCCCGGTGGAGCTTGCAATTACTGGCAGATAAGGCAGTTGAGTTGGGATTTGTGGATTCAATTGCCAAAGAAACAATTCGTCAGATGCTGAAAAAAACAAACTCAAACCGTGGTTGAAAAAGTCGTGGTGTATTGGCGAAATAAATAGCGAGTTTATCGCGGCGATGGAAGATGTGCTCAATCTTTACGCCGAAGATTTTGATAGTTTACGCCCGGTGGTTTGTTTTGATGAAACAAGCAAGCAATTGGTGCGGGAGTTACGAGTTGCAATATCCCCGAGTTGCGGGCAAGTTGAGCGATTTGATTACGAATATAAAAGAAATGGGGTAGCAAATTTATTTATGATGTGTCAGCCCAAAGCAGGTTGGCGGCACGTCGAAGTGACAGACCGGCATACCAAAATAGATTTCGCCGAACAGATGAAATATTTGGTGGATGAAGCATTTCCGCAGGAAAGATTCGAGTGGTGATGGACAATCTTTCAACTCATTCACGGGGAGCTCTTTATGAGCGATTTTCACCGAAGGAGGCTAGTCGTATTTTAGAGAAATTGGAATTTCACTTTACGCCGAAACACGCAAGTTGGCTCAATATGGCAGAAATTGAATTAAGTGTTTTGGCAAGGCAATGTTTGT
>DAORIL010000456.1:0-5712 GCA_035438525.1 Pyrinomonadaceae bacterium | reverse complement strand
AATGCTCGAAGCGCGGGCAAAAGGTCAAACCGGGGCGGCGATTAAAAAACTTATCGGACTTCAAGCGAAAACTGCTCGTGTTATCCGCGACGGCAAAGAAATTGAAATTGAAACCGAAGCGGTAGTGCCGGATGATATTGTTTTGGTGCGTCCCGGGGAGAAGATTCCGGTTGACGGCATTTTGGTGGAAGGTTCGTCTGCCGTGGACGAATCAATGTTAACGGGCGAAAGTCTGCCGGTTGAAAAGAAAATCGGTGACGACATTTTCGGTGCAACGATCAACAAAACCGGAGCATTTTCTTTCAAAGCAACAAAAGTCGGCAAAGATACAGCTTTGCAGCAGATCGTCAAATTAGTTCAGGACGCGCAAGGCTCGAAACCGCCGATTGCGAAGCTCGCCGATACGATCAGCGGCATTTTTACGCCGATTGTGATCTGTATTGCGATTGCAACTTTTGTCGTCTGGTTTGTCGCGGCTTCGCCTGAAGTCAGATTTACAATGGCACTCGTTAATTTCGTTTCGGTGCTGATTATTGCCTGCCCCTGTGCCTTGGGATTGGCAACGCCGACGGCGATTATGGTTGGAACAGGCAAAGGAGCGGAAAACGGAATTTTAATCAAAGGCGGCGATTCTCTGGAAACAGCGCATAAACTAAATACGATTGTTCTCGATAAAACCGGAACGATCACCCGTGGTGAACCGAGTTTGACCGATGTGGTGGCGGCTGACGGATTTAATGAAAACGACTTTTTGAAAATCGTCGCTTCCGCTGAAAAGCAAAGCGAACATCCGCTGGCGGCAGCAATCGTGCGCGGTGCGGAAAGCAGAAATCTGGTATTTGAAAAGCCGGAAAACTTCAAAGCACTCGAAGGGCGCGGCATCGAAGCACGGGTTTCGGACAAAAATTTACTGCTCGGAAATTTGCGTCTGATGAATGAGCGAAAAATTGAATTGAACGGAGCGGAAAGCAAGGTTGAAAAATTAGCAGGCGAAGGCAAAACGCCGATGTTTGCGGCGATTGACGGAAAATTTGCGGGAATTGTCGCAGTTGCCGATACCATCAAACCGGAATCGAAGGATGCTATTAAAACTTTGCAAAATCTGGGGCTGGAAGTCGTGATGATGACGGGTGACAACAAACGCACGGCGGAAGCTGTTGCCGCACAGGTTGGAATAACCAGAGTTTTGGCAGAAGTGCTGCCCGAAGGAAAAGCGGGCGAAATCAAACGCCTGCAAGCGGAAAAGAAACTTGTCGGGATGGTCGGTGACGGCATTAATGATGCTCCGGCACTCGCCCAGGCTGATGTCGGCATTGCCATCGGAACAGGCACAGACGTTGCCATTGAAGCGAGCGACATTACACTCATCAAAGGCGATCTGCGCGGTGTGGCAACGGCGATTGCTTTATCAAAAGCAACGATCCGCTCGGTCAAACAAAATCTGTTCTGGGCGTTTATTTACAATGTTTTGGGAATTCCGATTGCCGCCGGACTGCTTTATCCCTTCACGGGTTGGCTGCTCTCGCCGATTATCGCTTCGGCGGCGATGAGTCTTTCGTCGGTTTCGGTGGTAGCGAACAGCTTGCGACTACGCTCATTCAGTGCGCCGAAAGCAAATTGACACGGGAGGTTGAAAATTTATGGACACGATGGAAATTATAGTCATAGTCGGGGGCGTTAGTTTGATTGCATTAACGCTCTGGTATTTTTTCGGCGAGCGCGAAAAGGTTTCCGCCGAAACAACTGAGTCGGGCTTGCAGGAAATAAAAGTTACGGTCAAAGGCGGCTATTCGCCCGATGTGATCGTTGTCAAAAAAGATATTCCTGTCCGCTTGAATTTTTACCGCGACGAAACTTCTTCGTGCAGTGAGCAAATAGTTTTCGGCGATTTCGGAATTTTTAGGGATTTGCCTGCCTTTAAAACCACGCCGATTGAATTTACGCCCGAAAAGACCGGCGAATTCACTTTTGCCTGCGGAATGAATATGATTCGTGGGAAGTTGGTTGTTGAATCAAATAATTCATAAGGAAGGAGTTGAAATGAGAAAAAAAGTAATCTTAGCTGTAATCATTCATTTGCTGTTTTTTGGGCTGGCGATAGAAGGTTTCGGGCAAACCCGCCAAGCATCACAAACAAATTTTGCCGGCGACTACAACAGTTTAATTAAAAAATTACGCACTAACGGCTTAACTGTGAAGCGAGGCGGACGCGTTTCGCAGCCCTTTTTCTCTATTTCGGGACGGATTTTAACGGTGGACGGCGAGCAGGTGCAAATTTTCGAGTATAAAAAAAAAGAAACCGCAGCTTCTGAAGCCGGTCGCATCAGCCCTTCCGGGTCGCCCGTCGGGACGACAATGATAACCTGGGTCGCACCGCCGCATTTTTATAAAAGCGGCAATCTCATAGTTCTTTATGTTGGCGAGAAACCTAAATTAATAAAAGCATTGGAAAATGCGCTCGGTCGGCAGTTCGCAGGTAAGTGAAAGCACTGGTCGCTATCCAGATGGATTGTTATTTGATGCCGACAGCTTACGAAAATAAAGGTAACGCCTTGTGTGCGCGGGCACGCCAGCCAGAAGTAAGGCGCATTCGAAAATTTCATATGAATAACGAAACAAAAAATCATTGGGAAAAAGTTTATCAAACAAAAGAGCCGAACGAGGTAAGCTGGACGCAAGCAATTCCGCAAACTTCTCTGGATTTTATTCATAGTTTTAAATTGCCGAAATCGGCAAAAATTATTGACGTGGGCGGCGGAGACAGCCGCCTCGTTGATTTTCTGCTTGATGAAGGTTTTGAAAACGTAACGGTTTTGGATATTTCCGCCAAAGCCTTGGAAAAAGCCCAAAAGCGGCTCGGCGAAAAGGGAAAAAAGGTGAATTGGATAGTTTCCGATGTTACCGACTACCAGCCCGAAACCGCTTTCGATGTCTGGCACGACCGCGCAACATTTCATTTTTTAACGACAAAGGAAGAGATTGCGGCTTATCTCGAATTGGCGCAAAAAGCGGTTACCGGATTTATGACCATCGGGACGTTTTCTGATGCGGGACCGAAAAAATGTAGCGGGCTGAATATCAGACAATACAGCGAAAGCGAATTACAAGAGCAGCTTGACGGCGGGTTTGAAAAAATAAAGTGTATTACCGAAGACCATCAAACGCCTTTCGGCACGACGCAAAATTTTTTGTTTTGCAGTTTCAGACGGGGCGTTCCGAGTGTCTCTGTTAAGTGAATGCACTTGGTGACAAGAAAAGTCAACAATCAATGCCCATGTTGACTCAATCCGCCTCCGGCGAGATGGATGATGATAAACAATAAGGCTAAACCGCCGAGCCCGATCAAAACGTAAAGTCCCCATGGAATATCGGAAGTCGGACGGCTCGTTTGGGGATTTTCACTTAGTTCGCGCTGTTTTCTTTGCCCATATCTGGTTAAGCCCCAGGGTTTATAAACCGATAAAACGGTGGCGGCAAGCAATACCAGCAGGGCGGCAGCGGCATCAGCCACCAGCTTGATGCGAAGCGGACGAAGGTCGAGATTTGACAATGGCATCTCTGCCGCCGCGATTGCGAGGCGGCTGGTCGCCTGCATATGCAGCATCAGGAGAAATGTTGCCCCGACGGTCAGCAGGAATTTTATGAGGACCCAATAATATCGCAGTAACCCCCATTTAGTTCCCAATGATTGGAAGATTCCGATGAGCAGAGTAGTGAAGCTGCACGGAACGATAATAAACCAGCCGATCAATTCCATTGCCTGATAATCGGCACGCACTCTCTGTGCATCCTGGCTGATTAATCCGGCAATGGCGAGGGCTAAAAATGCGGCGACTGCGCCGAGCCAGCCGACCGCAGATATGATATGCGCGGTCAGGACAAATTTGCGAAGGTTTGGTTTCATAATCATAAGCTGTTAGTTTCCAAACTTTATGTTCATAAGCAGTATGTGCAAATTGAAAATTTAATGTCAATAATCAACTTTTGTCGTTTGTTCCAAACTGAACAAACGGCGGTAAAAGTTCCGAAAATTTATGGCGAAAACCGAAAAACAAGACCGACGAACAAGACGCACCGAGCGGAATTTGCGCGAGGCTCTGCATTCTTTGATTCTGGAAAAAGGCTACGATGCCGTGACGGTGCAGGACATCACAGACCGGGCCGATGTCGGGCGTTCGACGTTCTACGCACATTTCGACAACAAAGATAAATTGCATTTAAGTGCTTTTGATGCCGTGCGCGACTCGATGCTGCCCAACATAGAAGCAATAGACACAAGCAGTAATATCGGCGGCGGTTTCAAAATTAACACGTTACCGTTATTCCGGCACGCCGCCGAACATCGTCGAATGCGCCGGGCTTTAGCGAGTAAAGCGAGCTGTGATTTATTCCTCAAAAATATTTTTTTCCAAGTGCGCGAGATGTGTCTCAAAGAACTGCAAAACTCTATCTCGGATGAACGAAAAGACTCACCCGAAACAAAAGCTGCCGCGCATTTTTATGCGAGTTCGCTCGTGTCGATGCTGAACTTCTGGTTTGACAATAATCTTCAGCTTTCACCAGAGGAAATGGACGAATTGTTCGGAAGATTGGTTTTGCGCGGAGTAAATAATTTGCCTCATTTACAGTCTGATAAGACTTCGGGTTGAGAGATTTGTTGTCAACTTAGGTTGAATGATAATTAAAGGATAAGAATTGAAATGATGAAAAACGAAAATTATATTCCGGCTTTGGGATATGACGTGCTGACACCGCTTTATGATGCGGTCGTGCGTTTGACCACACGCGAAAGAAAATTCAAAACGGCTCTGATTAAGCAGGCAAATTTTGCGGACGGCCAGCACGTTTTGGATTTGGCGTGCGGAACGGGAACGCTGGCGGTTTTAATCAAAGAGACCCATCCGCAAACCGATGTGACAGGCATTGACGGCGATCCGAAAATTTTGGCGATTGCCGAAAAGAAAGCCATCAAAAAAGGTGTTTCAATTCAATTCGATGAGGGACTCTCGTTTGCTCTGCCTTACCGGGAAGAATCTTTTGCGCGAGTCGTTTCGAGCTTGTTTTTTCATCATCTGACCAGGGCAGATAAATTAAAAACTTTACGCGAAGTCTTACGGGTTCTAAAGCCCAATGGCGAACTGCATATTGCCGATTGGGGCTTGCCCGCTAATATTCTGATGAAGTTAGCTTCCCGGGGAATTGAATTACTCGACGGCACGGAAACTACACGAGATAATTTCAAAGGTCTTTTGCCTTCTTTGGTTACCGAAGCCGGTTTTCGAAAAGTTGAGGAAACTCTATATTTTAACAGCTTGTTCGGGACAATCAGGTTATTAAAAGCTAAAAATTAGCAAGTATATTACAACTGGAAAAAAACTCGGTGTTCAAATATTTATAAATCTTCGACCAAGGCAAATTTTTGGGAAGAACGAAAAATTTGATTTGCGGAAAATGCGGCGATGAGAATAACGGGCAAAATGAATTTTTCAGGCGAGGCGGAACTAACCGGGAAAGTTACAGATGCTTAAGCTGATGATGAGATTATGGAAAGATTAATACTTTAGTGGAAAGAAAATAGCAAATAATAATGAAGGAAATTGAATTTTTATACGATACTATTATCATTGGCGGCGGTCCGGCGGGCTTGAGCGCGGCACTTCTTTTGGGGCGCTGCCGCCGAAAAGTCCTGCTCTTTAACGCCGGCAAATCACG
>DAORIL010000455.1:0-5712 GCA_035438525.1 Pyrinomonadaceae bacterium | reverse complement strand
AGATCGCGTTATTTTTGACTACGCTTTATATGATTGCCGAAGCGGTTGGCGGTTGGCTGGCTAATTCTTTAGCTTTGCTTGCAGATGCGGGACATATGTTGACCGATGCCGGCGCGTTGACCTTAACTCTTGGTGCGATCTGGTTTGCTTCACGTCCTGCAACCGATAGAAAGACTTACGGTTATTATCGTTTAGAGATCTTAGCGGCGTTTATCAATGCAATAGTTTTAGTATTGATTTCGTTGTGGGTAATTTACGAAGCCTATCAACGTTGGACGACTCCGCCTGAGGTGAAAGGTCTGCAACTAACTTTGATTGCAGTTGGTGGACTTTTGATTAATTTAATTTGCGCCTGGCTTTTACATTCCGATCACAAAGACGATCTAAATATGCGTGGAGCCTGGCTTCATGTGATGGGAGATGCTCTCGGTTCGGTGACGGCGATTGTGGCGGGTGCTTTGATCATTAGTTTTGGGTGGTTTTGGGCTGATGCGGTCAGTAGTCTTTTAATTAGTTTGATTATTATCTACGGTTCCTGGAACCTGATTCGGGAAACAATGAATGTTTTGCTCGAAGGCACACCCACACACATTAATATCGCAGAGGTTGAAACTGCAATTCTGGAGACCGAAGGAGTTAATGCAGTTCACGATTTGCATGTTTGGACGATAACTTCTGGAATGGAAGCCCTTTCAGCACACGTTCTGCATGATGAAACAATTTTGCAAGGCGAATTGTTAAAACGGCTTCGCAAACAACTACACGATCAATTTGGTATCGATCATCTGACAATCCAAATGGAAACTCCTGCCTTTGAAGACGAAGACGTTCACTTTTGCCAAACAGGAGCGCATTGTTTTGAGTCTAAAACCGCTATTTTCAACGCAAAGACGCAAAGTCGCTAAGGCGCAAAGTTTTTACTCGACAGATAAATTTAAGTTTTTTATAAAACCACTTTGCGTCTTTGTCTCTTTGCGTCTTTGCGTTAAAATTTTGTTTTATGCTAATCCAACTCAAATATGGTAATTCATCAATTCCGTTTGAATATGACGAAAATCAGTTTCAAATTTTAGGGAAAATGACGCAAGATGTGGCATTGACTGATGTTGAGATTGGAAATTCTTTTGATAATCCGATTGATTCAAAAACTCTTGAGGAAATTATTCAGCCAAATGAAACCGTTTTGTTTGTTGTGCCTGACGCAACCCGTTCAGTTGCCAGCGGACAGATCATAAATTTGTTAGTTCGTCGTTTAATTGCTAATGGAACGATGCCTCATGAGATAGCTTGTATCTTTGCGGTCGGCATTCATCGTCCCGTGACCGAAGACGAGAAGCAAGAGATTCTGACCTCGTTTATCATGCAGCGCATTAAGACTTTGGAACATAATGCGAAGGATTTAGCGCAAATCATTAAGCTTGGAAAGACAAAGCGCGGAACTCCAATAGAACTCAATCGGGCTTTAACCGAATACGATCACGTTATTTTGATTGGCGGAATCAATTTTCATTACTTCGCGGGCTTTACCGGCGGGCGCAAATTGATTTGTCCGGGGCTCGGTTCGACTCGAACTATCAGCGAAACGCATAAACTTGCCTTTGATTTTGAACAAAAAACGCGCCGTGAAGGTGTCGGCATCGGGCTTTTAGATGGAAATCCGGTTCACGAAGAGTTTTTAGAAGTAGTTCAAGCCATTAATCCATCATTTTCAGTTAATACTTTTGTTAATGGAAAAGGTGAAGCCACCGCAGTCTTTGCAGGGAATTGGAAAACGTCGCATCGAAAGGCTTGTGAGGCTTACGCTGAAAGGCAAACCGTTGAAATTAATGAAAAACGTGATGTCGTTATTGTTAGTTGCGGTGGTTTTCCGCACGATATTAATATGATTCAGGCGCATAAGGCTTTGGAAATGGCTTCGCACGCTTGTAATGAAGGCGGAACGATCATCTTTTTGGCAGAATGTGCCGACGGACTTGGCCGAAGCGACTTTTTGAATTGGTTTGAAGCCGAAGATTCAGCAGGTTTAGCCGAAAAGCTGTGCGAAAGCTATCAAGTTAATGGACAAACTGCCTGGAGTTTATTGAAAAAAGCCGAAAGATTTAAGATTAAGATCGTCACAGACCTTTCAGAGATTGAAACAGGCAAAATGCGTTTGGAAAAGACCAAAGATTTTACCGCAGCGATAGGACAAACCAATAAAAATTCAACAGGTTATATCTTTCCGTTTGGCGCAAAGTTTATGGTCAAACAAATAGCCGCCAAAAGTGCATAACTCACAAAGATCAGGGATAAAATATAAATAATCTTTTTGTGTTTTTTGTGCCTTTTCGCGGCTGCTTTTCTTATTTAAAGCTTTTTATTTCAAATAAGTCTTAAAAACATAATCAGCATTCTTAACTTCAGCGTGACATTTGGCGCAATCGCCCTTAGTCTCACGTTTTTTCAAGGCTAAATCCGCCCCGTTAAAGGTAAAAAACTCCCAATCATTGGTCTTTTTACTAAATCCTTTTTCACGTTTGATCATCGCAATTATGGTTTGCGGTTTCTCATCATCAATTTTGAGTCGTTTTTCACGAACAATCATTGAGCCGACGGGAAAAACGGGCGTGAATTTTGCAAATTCGCCTTTAGCTAAATCATTCGCATAGACCGTGCCAAAGGTAAACCCGTCTTTTTCAGTTGGCCGGGTTTTCTCTCTTTTATATTCTGTTTCCGAACCTGCATAGGTCGGCATATAAATTCGAGTTGTCATCCCGCGAGTGGTAGCGATTGGAACTCCTGTAGTATTTCTTGTCGCCAAACTGGCGATAGAGTAAAAGCTACCTCAGCCAGCCTCTGCGCCGCCAATCGTAACTTCAACTTTGATCGGGTCTTTTGAAACTTTTGTCCAAGTTTTATATTTTGCGATTTGCTCTAAAGCCTCATCACCATTTGCTTTAGAAACTTGATTGGAACTGAGCGAAATTATTCCCAATAAGCCCAAAATCATTAGCAATGCAATTAACTTGATTAGTTTCATAATTTAAGAGATGCACGATAAATTCAAAAAGGTTGCTCCACGCAATCCGAAATTCGAAGTCCCAATTCCCAAATCGGTTATCGCGTCAAACGATAAATCAATAGCGCAGTTCGTTTAATTTGGCGCGGCATTGTATCCAGATCAGTAAACTCACCTTTCGCGTGTGATTTACTGCCGGTTGCACCTAATCCATCCAAACCCGGAATGATGTTGGCAATATAAGAAATATCACCCGCGCCACGTTCGCCGGGATCTTGAGCCTCGACTTTGCCAAAACCTAGATCTTGTGAAACTTGGTCAAGTTGTTTCAAAATTGCATAATTTTCTTCACGCGGAAACATCGAAGGAATTCCGTCTGAGAAAGTAATCTTGGCTTCTGTTCCAGGTAAACTTTTGGAAACAATTTCGCGCATTTTGGCTCGTGCCGCTTCTTTTTGCTCTTCGGAAATGAATCGCAAATCGCCGCGAACAATGGCTTTTGCCGGAACAACATTTCCTTTTCCGGTCGAAGTTAGAGTTTGCTCACCGACTTCAACTGTTGTTCCGCCCGAAATTATCGAAGGATTAAAGGTTAAATATTTTTCGGTGTGCAGAGTTTCGTAAAATTGAGTCAAGATGCGCGAGGCTTCAAAGATTGCTCCGTTTCCCATTGATTCTTTAAAGATTTGCGATGAATGTCCGGTCTTAGCGGTTACTTCTAAAGTCCAACTGCTTGAACCGCGACGGGCAACGGCGGCGATATTGCTTCCACCGTTTTCAAAACTCAAAGCCAAATCGCTCCGTTTTGCCAAATCGATCATATCTTTACGGCTAATTGAATCAGGATCACCCGAATTTTCTTCGTCACCTGTCAGCAAAACAATGATTTGTGTATCTTTTAACGCACCGCTTTCCTGCAACGCTTTGAGTGCATAAAAAAGCACTACATCACCCGCTTTCATATCGGCTGAACCTGTTCCGTAAGCCTTGGTTCCTTCGACCCGATACTTTTCGCCACTCAAAACGGTATCAAGATGTCCGAGTAACAATAAACGCTTGCCTTTATTACCTTTATGTTCAGCAAAAAAATGTCCGGCGCGTTTCATCTCAGCAGGCATTTCGATCCATTTTGTCTCAAAACTAATTGATTTGAACTCATTTTCAAAGACTCTGCCAACCTCGCGGACACCTGCCAGATTTTCGGTCGGACTTTCGATATTAACTATTTTTTCGAGCAAAGGAACGGCACTCGCTGAGTTTTTATCAATATAGTCAATGATTTTCTGTTCTTCGGCAGAAAGTTTGGTTTGTGCAAACGAAAACGTTGCAATGAAAAGGATCGTTACTAAACTAAAAAAGATTTTTTTCATGATTTTTTACTTTTTACCTGCAAAATCTCCAACTTTGATCATCGTAACTTTATCGGGAATAACGTATTTTCTTAATGCGGCATTGACTTGTTCGACGGTCAACGCAGCAATCTTTTTCTCAAATTCACTGTCCCAATTCATTGTTCGATTAAAGAACAAATAACTGCTCAGTTTACCGGCCAGCTGAGTGTCTTGTGAACGATCAACTTTGTAACGTTCAATCAATCCGGCTTTAGCATCAGCAAGTTCGGCTTCGGTAATTCCGTCTTTCAATAGTTTGGCTAATTCTTCTTTGAAACTACTTTCAAATTTAGCTGCATTTTGCGGAGCAAAACTGGCATAAGCATTAACGCTGCCATTTTGGTCAAGTGCGTCTGCGGATGTCCAGGAGCCAAGATCATAGCTGAGACCTTCTTTTTCACGGATTCTTAAAACAAGCCGCGAAGTATAGCCGCTGCCAAAAACAAAATTGCCGACTGCAAGAGCTGGAAAATCGGGATTATCATCGCTTAATTTTAAGGCGATTTTGGCTTGAAAATAGGCACTTTCTTTATCAGGCGTTTCGATATTTTGATTAGCGGCAGGAATATCATTGAAATTATCGGCAATTCTGCTAAATGGTTTCGGACTTTTCCAATTTGCAAACAGTTGATTGGTTAAAGCTGCAGTTTCCTGCGCGTCAAAATCTCCAACAACGGCAAATTCGCCGTTTGAGGCTCCATAAAATTCTTTGTGGAATTGGCGCAATTGCAAAAGCGTAACTGCTTTGACAGCAGCGATTTGTTCAGCAAAAGTTTCCACATAACGGACATCACCTTTCGGATATTTGGCAAAAAGACGTGCCATTGTGTTGCTGACAATGGCTGACGGATCGCTCTGTTGTCCTTCGATCGAGGCTAAATATTCTTGCCGTAATTGTTCAAATTCTTTGGCTGGAAATGAAGGTTCACGCAAGATTTCGGCAACTAATTTGATAACTTCGGATAAATTTTGCCGGGTCGTTTCAATCGAAACTACAACGCTCGAAGTTGAACCGGAAATTCCAACCTGCGCCCGCAAGCGATCTAATTCATCTTGAATTTTTTGGCGAGACTTTTTAAGTGTTCCGCGCAACAACATACTTTGGACAAAATCCGCCGCCATCGAACGATTAAAAAGACTTTTTTCGTCGCCAAAACGCAGGGTTAAATTGGCAAAAACCGTATCGCCGCGATTTTCTTTAGTCAGAAAAGCCGTCTTTAACCCCCCGATATTTGAGCGTTTAACTCTGGCTTCGATATTGGCAGGACTCGGCAAAAAAGTTTCACCGCTGACCACTGGCGCACCCCCTTTATAATCCTTGAG
>DAORIL010000454.1:0-5732 GCA_035438525.1 Pyrinomonadaceae bacterium | reverse complement strand
TTTGGTAGCAGCGGAAACGGGGCATTTGGTGCTTTCAACTTTGCATACACTGGATGCTGCCGAAACCATCGCCCGGATCATCTCGGTCTTTCCACCATTTCAACAAAGATCAATCCGAATTCAACTTGCCGGATTGCTCAAAGCGGTTATTTCGCAGCGTTTGATGAAAACCGTCAATGGCAAAGGACGAGTTCCGGCGGTTGAAGTTTTAGTTTCAACACCGCTAATTCGTGATTTTATTCTGCATGAAGAAAAAACCGGCTCAATCCGTGATGCAATCGCTGCCGGAACATCTCAATACGGGATGCAGACTTTTGACCAATCGCTGTTTTATCTCTATCAATCAGGGCTTATCACTCTCGAAGAAGCGTTGCGCGGTTCGACCAATCCTGATGAGTTCCGTTTGCGTTTAGCGGGTATTCAAAATACCTCAATGATTGCCAAAGAAGAGATGGAGCGTCAAAGCGGAGTTGGAAATATGAACGATCTAATTTCGAGAATATAAAAAACGCCGCAATTTTTAAAATAATGAAGTCTCAAACTTTTTAGAGGTTTGAGACTTTTGTGTTTTTATCAAAGGAAAAAGCTAAATTATTCTGTCTTTTAATTTTAGCGGTATTAAAAATGAGTCTTATTAATTCCTGACGTCATCATAAAAGACAATTTTGTAAGGAATCTCAGACAAAAAAATCAAGATTAAATAAAAGTGAGTTTAATAATGAGTTGAAATAGATAGTAATTTTTCTGATTTTGCACCGTATTGTCTTGACATTCAAGCACTTCGGCGTGTAAATTCTAGTTTTAATATAGTCAAGTAAACATCGATGGAAGCAAACAAAAACAAATGCCTTGTCTCTTTTTTTCTCGAAAATTAATCTGGTAAAAAATTGCAAGGGATTTCCTTTGGCTGACTTTGCGTGGACTGATATTAAAAATTAAAATTATAATTTTATTAAAGTAGCTACTTTTGAAGGGGTTTTAACAAAATTTTCATGTCAAACGATATTAAAGAAGCTGAAGACGCTGCAACCGCAACTGCCTCAGCTATGGATGAAACAAATTTAGACCAGTCCGTCGAAGCGATGGACGAAGAACAAAGTTCCACCGAAATGGACTTTGGCGCAATTTTAGAGCAGTTTGAGCAGGAACAGACATCGTTCAGTGCAGGCGAATTAGTTCAAGGTAAAGTTGTTGGTGTTTCGGAGCGTGGTGTTTTAATTGACTTCGGTTATAAATCCGAAGGCATTGCCGGATTGGAGGAGTTCACTTCTCCTGATGGCGAAATCACCGTTAAATCAGGTGACGAGGTGGAAGTCATCATCAGAAGTATGGATTCCGGCGATAACCCGCCGCATCTGTCACGTCTGGATGCCTTGCGTCGTCGCGCCTGGAACGAGATTGAGACGGCGTTCAAAGACGAGACACCGATCACTGGTCGCGTTATCGGCAAAACCAAAGGCGGGTTGCGAATTGACATCAACGGAGTCGAAGCATTTTTGCCAGGTTCACAGGTTGATTCACGACCAATTCGTAATCTTGATCCGTATGTTGGACAAGATATGGAGGTCAAGGTTATTAAATTTAGCCGTAAGCGCAACAATATTGTGCTTTCGCGCAAAGTTTTAACCGATGAAGTTGTCAACGCACAAAAAGCTGAAACTTTAGAGAGTCTTGAAGAAGGCTACATCATTGAAGGTAAAGTTAAGAGCCTGACCGAATACGGTGCTTTTGTTGATCTTGGGGGAATAGATGGATTGCTTCATGTGACCGATATGTCATGGGGTAGACTCCAAAATCCAAACCAACTTTTCAAAATCAACGATACGGTTCAAGTCAAAGTTCTAAAACTCGACCGCAGCAAAGAAAAAGTTTCGCTTGGTTACAAACAACTTTTGCCTGATCCTTGGTCAACTGTTGGCGAAGTTTATCCGGTCAACTCAAAGACCAAAGGTAAAGTTTCGAGCGTGACCGATTACGGTGCCTTTATTGAGCTTGAACCCGGTGTCGAAGGACTCGTTCACGTTTCGGAAATGTCCTGGTCAAAACGCGCCAAACATCCAAAAAATTTGGTCAGAGTTGGTGACGAAGTTGAAGTTCAGGTTTTGGGAATTGATACTCAGGATCGTCGCATCAGCCTCGGAATGAAACAATTGATGCCAAATCCTTGGGAATCAATCGGTTCACGTTATCAGGTCGGAACCAAAGTTCAAGGTCGTGTTCGCAATTTAACTGATTTTGGTGCCTTTATCGAAGTCGAAGACGGTGTTGACGGACTCGTTCACGTTTCCGATATTTCCTGGTCAAAGAAACTCAAGAATCCAAAAGATGCCTTGAAGAAAGGACAAGAAGTCGAAGCGGTTGTGACCAGCATTGATATTGACGGTCGCCGACTTTCATTATCAATCAAAGACCTTTCACCTAGTGCTTGGGACGCATTTGTTGCTACTCACCGACCGGGTGATTTGGTCAAAGGTAAAATTTCGCGCTTTGCTAATTTCGGAGTTTTTGTTGAACTGGGTGATGAACTCGAAGGATTGTGTCATATTTCTGAACTTTCCGACGAAAGAGTTGATAAACCTGAGCAAGTAGTTAGTCTTGGGCAAGAGATGGAATTCAAGATCTTGCGGATTGAAAACGATGTTCAAAAAATCGGTCTATCAGCCCGTGCCGTAGGCAAAGAAGACGAGCCGGAAATTGATACCAAAGTTTATTCTACAGAGGCAAAAGGCGGAATGGCTTCGTTAGCTGAATTAGCTAATCTTAAATTCGGAAGAGAACCGGAACCGGTTAAAGAAGAAATCAAAGAAGAGCCAAAAGCTGAGGTTGTAACTGAAGAAGTCAAAGAAGAAGTAGCAGAAGCTGCAACTGAAGAGGTCGCTGAGACCTCTTCGGAAGCAACTGCTGAAGAAAGTTCTGAAGCCGTAACAGAAACAGTCGAAGAAGAAGCAGAAAAAGCATCTGAATAATCGGAAACTGAACAGTAATAATAACTTAAAATTTTGTAAACATTTAGGTTTACGTTTTTTGATCTTTGACCTTTGACTGATTTTTTGCTTGAAATGTGGAAAAATGATTGCATAAGGCGAAAATCAAAGATCAAACACCTGAACAATATTAGATTTTTGTAATTCAATTTGAGGGTCCTGGAGAGGTTAATTGCATGACAAAAGCAGATTTAGTAGAACAAGTGGCTAGTGAAGCCGAAATGACAAAGAAAGATGCCGAACAATTAGTTGAAATCGTTTTCGACAGTATTGTTGGGGCATTAAACAAAGGCGAAAAAATCGAACTGCGCGGATTTGGCAGCTTCCGTGTTCGTCAACGTGACGCACGTAAAGGACGCAATCCGAAAACAGGCACCGCTGTTAGTATTCCGGCAAAACGTGTGGCTTATTTCAAACCTGGTAAAGAGTTGAAAGAAGTTATTAACAAAGGGTAATTTGTAAAAGTAGAGGGAAAAGCCGTGGATGTGTTGTGGAGTCCTTGGCGATACGACTACATCAAAAGCGGCGAAGCGCAATCGCTCCACGCTACTAGTAGTTGTGTATTTTGCTCAATTTTAGAAAACTCGGTCAGCGATGAAGAAAAATTTATTGTTCATCGCGCCGAGTTTAATTTTGTCATACTTAATATTTACCCTTACACCAGTGGTCATTTGATGATCGTTCCTTACGAACACCTTGCTGATTTAGACCAAGCCGAAAAAGAATCAACCAATGAATTGATGGATTTGACCAAGCAATGCCAGTCTGCCTTGCGCGAAATTTATCAACCAAACGGATTTAATTTAGGAATGAATCTGGGCAAAGCCGCCGGAGCCGGAGTTGCCGAACATTATCATCTCCATATCCTTCCGCGTTGGATTGGTGACGTAAATTTTATGACCGCCATCGGTCAAACCCGCACCCTTCCCGAAGACTTACCGACTACATATAAAAGAGTTAAGGCTTTTTTCTAAAACGTAAATTACTTTGTGATTTTTACAATTTGAATTACAATTTAGAAATTATGGGATTAGCAAAACTCAAACATACAATTAGCATTGCAGAATATATCGAATGCGAAGAGTTAAGCGAACCTCGGCACGAATATATTTATGGTGAAGTCTATGCAATGGCAGGCACAAGCGATAAACATAACCGCATTGCAGGAAATCTTTATTCTTCAATTGATAATCATTTAGGAAATTCTCGTTGCGAAGCGTTTATTGAAAGCGTCAAACTCAAAGCAGATGAAGCGACTTTTTATTATCCTGATGTAATGGTTGCTTGTGACGAAAACCCCGAAAGCGCATATTATCGGCAAGAACCGATTTTGCTGGTCGAAGTCCTTTCTCCTTCAACCGAACGCATAGACCGTAATGAAAAACTGACAGTTTATAAAAAGATTCCGACTTTGCACGAATATCTCATCGTTTGGCAAGACGAAATTCGTGTCGAATTGCATCACAAACAATCCGATAATTCTTGGATTTCTGAGGTTTATGACGAAATTGAATCGGAAGTTCGGTTTGATTCAATAGATTTAAATTTAACTTTGGCAGAAATTTATCGGCGCGTAAGATTTGAGAGTTGATTTATGAAAAAACTCATTCTCATTTTATTTATCCTCATAATTTCAACATTTTCAATTATTGCTCAATCTCCTTGTCCAAGGATTATGGTATTTGGTCCAAGTCACCCAATTAAAATTGGTGATTTAATGGCTTTTTCTGCAACAGTTGAAGGTAACAGCATAAAAAAATTGAAATTTAAATGGATTGTTTCAAATGGCGAAATCATCTACGGGCAAGGAGATTTGGCAATTGTTATTCCTACAACAGAGGATATGGCTGGTCAAACTATTACTGCCACATTTGAAGTTAGTGGATTACCCGAAAATTGCACAAGGAGTTTGAGTAGTGCAGTGGAAGTTGAACCAAGAGTCATTGCTGATTTTATAAAAAAACTTGATGAGTATGGCAAAATTTCTTGGCGAAATGAAAAGAAGAAATTAGATGAAGTTGCAAATGTAATTAAATCTGACAACGATTTGACCTTAATTTTCAGAATCCAAATAGTCGCAAAAAACTCTTCACAAATATTTAAAATCAACTCAACACGCATCGAAAAATATTTGACCGTAAAACATAAAATTCCAAAACGTAGAATCAAAATTGTTTTTGGTGGAAATAAAGAGAATCAAACAGAAATTTATTTTAATGTCGTTGGCACTCCATTACCTTTCTAATCAATCGATAACCCCATTTCCCGCAAATCCCCAATAATCTTTGGCAAATTCTCAATTACAAAATCAACTTCTTTTTCTGTATTAAATCTGCCCAACGAAAAGCGGATTGTTCCCATTGCGTCTGTGTAAGGCACGTTCATTGCCCGCAAAACGGCGGATGAAACGTGATTTTCTGCATTGCAAGCCGAGCCGGTCGAAACACAAACTCCAATATCATTTAATTTGGCTAAAATCGCTTCGCCGTTGAGATTGGAAAAGGCAATGCTCGAAGTATTCGGGAGACGTTTTTCGCGGTCTGATGTGCCGTTAAGCTTGGTGTTTGGAATATTTTGCAAAATAAAATCTTCGAGTTTGTCGCGTAGGATTTGCATATTTGGTGCAGATTCTTGAACTAATTTTGCTCCTGTTCCTAATCCGACGATTTGATGAACGGCTTCGGTTCCGGCGCGTCTGCCTGATTCCTGTCCGCCGCCGATTAAAAATGAAGGCAGATGGGCACCATC
>DAORIL010000453.1:0-5734 GCA_035438525.1 Pyrinomonadaceae bacterium | reverse complement strand
GCAAAGTGAGTGGTGAGGAAAGCATTTGTCGCTAAACAACTGGCAGATAAAGCGCTTCCGGCGTTAAAGCCAAACCAGCCGAACCATAACAAACCGGCTCCGATCAAACTTAAAACCGTGCTGTGCGGTGTGGTTGGTTCATTTTTGTAACCAATTCGTTTACCTAAATATATGGCGCAAACCAGAGCCGAAACTCCTGATGAAATGTGAACAACCGTTCCTCCTGCAAAATCCAAAGCCGGAATCGTTCCGCCCAACACGGCGTTCAAAAATCCGCCTTTGCCCCATACAATATGAGCCAACGGCAGATAAACTAAGCAAAGCCAAAGCGTTGTAAAGAGGAGCTTTGCTGAAAATTTGATGCGTTCCGCAAAAGCCCCGGTTATCAACGCAGGGGTAATGATCGCAAACATCAGTTGAAAGATCATAAATGATTGTTGCGGAATGGTTGCGGCATAATCGGCGTTTGGTTCACTTCCAACACCTTTCAAAAATGCAAAATTAAAATTTCCAATAATCGAATTTCCTTCGGAAAAAGCTAAACTGTAGCCGAAAAAAGCCCACAGAATTGTGACAATCCCAACCGAAATAAGGCTTTTCATCATGGTTGAGAGAACATTTTTTTGGCGGACAAGTCCACCATAAAATAAGGCAAGTCCCGGAATGGTCATCAACAACACCAGAGCTGAGCAAGTCAAAACCCAGGCGTTATCTGCACTGCCTTGTGCTGAAGTCGCTGCTGTCTCAAGTTTGGCGATTCTATCGTTCAAATCCTCTTGCGCCCAACTAAGTGCCGGAAAAGCGCAAAAAGCAGCTAAAATACTGCAAATACTTAATTTACTACTGGTTTTCATCAGATTTATCTCCTAATTTCCGAATAAAACAAAAATGTGTT
Organism: Pyrinomonadaceae bacterium; assembly: GCA_035438525.1. Taxonomy (GTDB): domain Bacteria; phylum Acidobacteriota; class Blastocatellia; order Pyrinomonadales; family Pyrinomonadaceae; genus JAIBCC01. The sequence continues at coordinate 4,839 of DAORIL010000453.1, read as the reverse complement.
TAGTGAAATACTTTATAATTTAGTGGAGCAATATCTATGCCAATGGCAATAAACTAAGTTAATACTGAATTTAAGTCCTGTTTACAAAAATCATTGTGAAGACTTTCACTTACATTCTTGTTGCTTTATTTTATGAATATTACATTTTTGTAGGAAAAAGAATAAATTTGTATGTAAAATAATTTTAGTGTATGCTAAAAACATCGCACAATTTTGTAATAATTATAGAAAATAAAGCCATTATTACTAAAATGAATAACGAAAACTTTTCAAATCAGCAAAAATTATTAACTATTCTTTCAGAAGTTGGCAGTGCTCTCAATACTTCTCAAAGCCTTCGTTCAAATCTAACCGCTGCAACTGATATTCTATTGAAAATGTTAGGTTTAACCTCTTGCTTTGTAGTTTTGTATGAAGCCGAGACGGATAAACTTATTCCATATTCGACCAGTGGTTTGAGTGCCACAGAGTTTCGTAAATTGGATGTTAAAGCCGATAAGACCATATTAAGACAAGTATTTACAACCTGTAAGCTAATAATAATTGAGCAAAAAAATATTGAAACTTCACTTGATTTTCTAAACCGCGAGGCTGAACAGAGTTTGGTCTTAATCCCTATTATCTTGAAAACACAATGTTTAGGAGTTGTGGCAGCAGAATTTGTCTTTCAAGCTAAAACTGATTATGACAAAATTGTAGCTTTTTTTGAGGTTGTCGCCTCGATGATCGCCCAAGCTCTGAAAGTTGAACAATATTTAGCAGAAGAGCGCGAAAAGTTAGTTGAAGAAAACTCTCATTTGCGACAAGAGTTGCGCGAAAAATACGATTTTAGTCACATCATCGGCAATTCCAGCAAAATGAAGCAAGTTTATGATCAGGTTTCCCAAGTTGCACGGACTAATACTACTGTTTTGCTTCGCGGAGAAAGCGGAACAGGTAAGGAAATGATTGCTAACGCTATTCATTACAATAGTCTGCGGACAAAACGACCTTTCATTAAAGTTAATTGCGCCGCTTTGCCCGAAACTTTGATTGAATCTGAGCTTTTTGGACATGAAAAAGGCGCCTTTACCGGGGCGAGTTTGCGAAAAAAAGGACGTTTTGAACTTGCCAATGACGGCACACTTTTTTTGGATGAAATCGGCGATTTACCCATTCAAACTCAAATAAAACTGCTCCGTGTTTTACAAGAGCGTGAGTTCGAAAGAGTTGGCGGAACGGAAACTATCAAGGTCAATGTTCGTTTGATTACTGCCACCAACAGCCATCTGGAAGAAGCGATCACTGAGGGAAAGTTCCGCGAAGATCTATTTTATCGGCTCAATGTTTTTCAGATATTTCTGCCGCCTTTGCGTGAGCGAAAATCAGATATTCTGATGCTGGCAGAACATTTTGTCGAAAAATTTGAGCGCGAACACGGTAAACGGATTCGGCGAATTTCGACTCCGGCGATTGATATGTTAACCGCTTACCATTATCCGGGTAATGTCCGCGAACTCGAAAATGCGATTGAACGCGCGGTTGTGGCGTGCGATGAAAATGTCATTCACGGACATCATTTACCGCCGACCTTGCAAACTGCGGAGGTTTCCAATACGGTGACAAAAGTGACTCTGGAATCATCAGTTGCCGCGTTTGAAAAAGATTTGATCCAAGACACCCTTAAAACTACTAAAGGAAATTGTGCTAAAGCTGCTAATTTGCTCAACACCACCGAGCGAATTATTAATTACAAAATCAAAAAATACAATATTAATCCAAAGAGATTTCGGAGTTAAAATCACAAATTTAATTTGCTTAATGAGATTGTGACGGTTTGTAAATTGACCGAATCAACTTTGTTTAAGATTCCACCTTTCTGCATTTCGCTCCAAATGTCATAACTCTTTTGATAACAACTTTTAGCATCTTTTAGGGAATCATTTTTTAATTTGTTTTTTTCCGTCATTTGCTCATAAATTTTCCCCATTTCAAAATATCGTAATGCCAACCGACTGCGAAGGAGAGCATTAACAGGCGAATCACTGGCATTTTTTTCGGCAATCGAAATTGCTTTTTGAAAATCTCTGAGAGCTTCGTCAAAATTGCCTTTGGTGGTTAAGATATTGCCGATTCCTGCCAGACAAATCGAAATATCGTCTTGAGTGCGGGCGTTGGATGAGCCGTTTTCGAGATTTTTCTGGGCGAGCGAAAGGGAGCGTTGATAATTTGATAATGCCGAATTGTAATCGCGAGCAGAAAATTGCGCTTCGGCTAAAAACTCAAGCGTATGAACTAGATCGGTTTGATTTTCGCCGCTTTCAGGATTCGCCTGCAATAGTTTTTCGACAATATTTAAAGCATTTTTAGCATTTTCGATGGCTTGCGGATAATCTTTTTTCTGCAAAAAACTTCGACTCAAAGAGTTGTAGGCAACGCCCAGACTGCGCTTAAGCAAAGCATTTTTTGAATCTGTTGTTTGCATTTCTTCAAGAGTTTTGAGAGTTTCGCGCATTAAATTTATAGATTCGTCAATTTGTTCATCATCAGCCAAAGCGTATCGGCGGGAAACATTATTGGTGAGCAAATCAAACTGAAGTTCAAAGTTATTCGGTTCGGCGGAAATCAAATTTTTGAAAATTGCGTCGGATTTTTCAAATTTATCAATTGCTTCTTTAGTTTTTCCGACAGTTCGATAAAGCATTCCTAAATTAGTCAGTCTGAGTCCGAAATTTTGCCGGAATTTGGAATTATTCGGCTCTGCTTGGACTAATTTTTCATTGGTCGCCACCGCTTTTTCATAAAAATCTAAAGAACTTTTAGTGTCGCCTAAATTAGCATATCCCTCAAAGCCGGAAATATCACCGATTTTGGCGTAAATATCAGCAAGCGAACTTTGATATTGAAGATTGCCGGAATCAGTTTGTGCCAGATTTTCCCGAATTGTCAGTGCGTTTTGATAATTACTCAAACCATTTTTCAGATCGTCAATCGTGTAGAACATATCGCCGACACCTTCTAAACTGTTAGCTAATTCATTCTGCAATTCCGGATTGGTAGAATCGGCGGTAGCTAATTTTTGCCTGATTTCAAGAGATTTTTGATAACTCTGCATTGCGCCGTTGGTATCACCGAGATTTGAATAATATGAATTTCCTTGAATCCGTCCGACTTTTTCATAAGCCGTTGCAAGTTCGCGCTGCAAAGCGGGATCATCGGCTGATTCCTGATTCAGTTTATTCAAATATTCGAGCGCACGGCTCACGACCAATTGGCGTGCGGGCGTGGAACCCGGCAAATTTTCAATCGCATCGTGAAATTCGAACATAAATGAATTTGCCAAAGTTCTTACATCGTTGAATCTTTGCTCAGCTTTAGTATGTTCGCGTTGAGTTTTTTGATTTTCCAAAATCACTGCCGTTAACCCGGTCAACAAAGTCAAAATAAACAGAGTCGCAACGATAACGGGCAGATAATTTCTTTGCACAAATTTTTTGGCTCGATAAGAAAAGGTATCTTTTTGGGCGGAAATTGGCAAACCGTTCAAATAACGGCGAATATCATCAGAAAATTTTTCCACCGAAGCATAACGGCGAATGCTTTCTTCGCGCATCGAAGTTTGCAAAATAGCCTGTAAATCTTTGTTTGATTTATCATTTTGCAAAATTCCTGACAAAATTTTGCCCAAACTAAAAACATCACTAGTCGTATCAACAGTTTCGCCGCGAATTTGTTCGGGCGAGGCATACGCCGGAGTTAAGGCTTTTTGCTGTGTTTGTGTTTGGCTTATTTCGTTTGAATTGAGTAGTTTAGCGATTCCAAAATCAAGCAGTTTAGGATTGTCATTTTCATCAATTAAAATATTGGAAGGCTTTAAATCGCGATGAATGATGAGTTTTTGATGGGCAAAACTGACGGCTTCGCAAATTTTGATGAATAGTTCGAGTTTTTGCTCAACATTGAGATTTTTTTGACGGCAATATTTATCAAACGAAATGCCTTCGACAAATTCCATTACAAAAAATGGTGAACCGTTTTCAGTCGTTCCGCCGTCCAAAAATCGGGCGATAAATGGATGATTAAGTGAAGCAAGAATTTCCCGTTCACGCGAAAAACGTTCCAAAATTGCGTCTGAATCCATTCCGCGTTTGATGAGTTTGAGCGCAACTTGTTGGCGAAAATCTTCTCTCTCTGCTAAAAAAACAACACCCATTCCGCCGCGTCCGATTTCTTTTACGAGACGATATTTATCAATTTTTTGTCCGATTAGCTGATCGTTTTTATTGATTGAACCGTGCAGAACATTTGGCGCGGAAACATCTTCGAGAAAATTTTTGGATTTGCGGCGAGCTTTAAGCAGAGATTCGACTTCACGAAGTAAATTTTCATCATTCCGACAGACTGAAATTAAAAAATCCGCCTGTTCGTCAAGCGGAAGTTCAATTGCTTCGGAGAAGATTTCTTTAACTTTTTCGTGATCTACTTTCGCTTTCATAAATTTCAGAAATCATTGCTTAATTCGCGGTAAAGCCACGCTTTTGCCATTTCCCAGTCGCGTTTAACCGTTGCAGTTGAGATGTTTAGAACTTCAGCGGTTTCTTCGATAGTCAAACCGCCGAAAAATCTCAATTCAACGATTTCGGCTTGCCGTTTATCAATTTCGGCGAGATTTTCAAGGGCTTCGTGCAACGCCAGAATCTCAATATCCTGAGTTTGAAAAAAACTGATTGCATCGTCCAAAGCAACAATCGTCTGATCTCCGCCGCGTTTTTCCGCCCTATGCGCGATGGCGTGATTGACCAAAATTTGCCGCATCAATTTTGCCGCAATGCAGAAAAATTGCGCCCGATTTTGCAAGGG
>DAORIL010000452.1:0-5774 GCA_035438525.1 Pyrinomonadaceae bacterium | reverse complement strand
AGCACTAAACAGATTACGGACTTTTACCTTTATTTGGCAAGGAATTTTGGCAGGATTTCAGAAATTGTCCGTAGATTTTGATAAATTCGGTTGATTCCGGCAAAGCTCAGGATCGTAATCACCTCTTGTAATTCAACAAATTCACGAGCCAAGGATTGGGCAGCCCGCTTTGTGTCCCGCTCCGAATCCAAAACCAAAAATGGCTTTGACCTTTGTGCATCAAAAGCACGTTTTAGTTTGGCAAAAGCTGAGTCAATATTTCCTTTACTTTGGACTTCAAAAACATGGGAAAGTCGCGGACTATTTTCCTTCTCACGCCAAACTACATCGTAATATTCAAATTCAACTTGAGCGTAATAATTCAAACTTTTTCCAATTTCAACTATCATGGACTGAATCTTAGTATGCGTAAATTCTTCTATTTCCGGTTTTATAATTTGAAATTCGTGGTTTTCACTTTCGATTTTACGTTTTCCCTTTTCTGTAATCTTCCAAAAACCGCGTTCCCGAATCAACAAGCCTTGATCATCCAATTCCTTACCCGCCCGCTGAACCAACTTTCGCCAATTATGAATTTTCTGTAAATCGTTAGAATTAATTTGAGGAAAATACCCAATAAGTTTTTCATACAAAAAACGCACATCATCATTTCCGCCAACTGCGCTAAGTTCTTGTAAAATTGGGATTTCAATTGAATTCGATAATGGAAATGGCATACTACACTAACCTTTATAAACTCTTGGAACCCGCCGATGAATCCCACAAGTTACTTCATAAGAAATTGTTTCAGCCAAACCTGCTAAGTCCTCGGTTAAAACCTGCAAACCACTTTGATTTCCAATCAAAACAACTTCGTTTCCAACATTAACATTTGGAATATTGGTCACATCAACTAAGGTCCAATCCATCGAAATTCGCCCAACTACTTTGGCAAAAACTCCGTTTACTATTACCTTGCTTTGATTTGAAAGTTGGCGCATATAACCATCTTGATAACCGATTGGTATTGTTGCAATTATCGAATCTTTTGTTGTTTCAAAGGTTCGTGAATACCCCAAAGTTTCACCTTTTGGCACTTTTTTCAGGAAAGCTATTTTTGAATGGAGCGACAAAACACCTTTTAAATCCGGTTTTTCAATATTTTTCGGCAAAACATCTTTGCCAAGTCCATATAAAACACCGCCTAATCTAACCATATTTCCTAATGAATTTGGAAACCCAATACTGGCTGGTGAATTTGCCAAATCCTTAAATGTCGGGCGAAAACCCTTTTCCTGCAATAGTTTGACAGAATCATTAAATCGTTTTATTTGAACATTAGTAAAATCTTTATCATTATCTGCCGCAGCAAAATGAGTCATAATTCCGTCAACCTTTAAATTTTTGAATTTCTTTAAACCTTCAGCAAACTCGTTCAGTTCATCCCAGCGGACACCAATTCGATTCATTCCAGTATCAACTTTCAGATGAATATCGGCAATTACACCCAGATCACTTGCCGCCTGATCAAATTTTTCAGCAATTTCCAAACGAAATATTGTTGGCGTAAGATCATGATTCAAAAGGAGTTGCTCCTGACCAGCCCAAAAACTTCCTAAACAAAGAATCAATTTACGAATTCCTGCTTCGCGTAATTCTACCCCCTCCTCCGGCAAGGCAACCCCAAACCAATCAACTCCTTCCTTTTCCAATCTTTTTGAACATTCGACTGCACCATGGCCATAAGCATCAGCTTTGACAACAGCCATATACTTTATGTTTTTACCGACAAACGATTTAACTGATTGAAAATTAAAGGCGAGATCGTCTAAATGAATTTCTGCCCAGGTAGGTCTGTTCATAAGTAGAAAGCAAAAAGTAAAAAGCAAAAAAGTAAAAAGCAAAATCAGATTGGATTTTACTTTCCCTTTCTACTTTTCTCATATTATTACCAATTATTTCTTTTCTTTAGCTCTGTGATATGGGCTAAATGATGTTGGCAATGCCAAGCGTAAAGACTTAACATATAATTTAATGAGACTTTGCCGTGTTCAGGATGAAACAAATTTCGGTCAAAATCGTCCGAGGACATAGCATTCAAAACCAAAACCCAACGAGCGTGAATCGAATCAATTTGGTTCAGTGACAATTCAGCCGGAGCATGTTTAGAATCCGCTAACTCAGCCCATTTATCTTCCATGTAAGGTTTAATCGGAGGGGTATCTTCCGTCAAAGCTAACTTAAACCGAATCAATGAATTAGCATGGCTATCAGCAACATGATGCACCACTTGTTTAACGGTCCAACCTTCGGGTCTATATTGCGTTTCAAGTTGTTCTTCACTTAAACCTGAACAAGCATCCCGCAATTGTTTGGGTAATTCTGAAATAGTTTGAATAAATTGTTCACGTAATTCAGCCGTAACCTCAATTGGTTTGAATTTACCAATCGGATAACTTAAATCTTCACTCATAAATACTCCATTTTTAATAATTCCAAATTTAGATTTTATTCGCTGCCAAAATAATTCTCAAATCTAGTAAATTCTTTCAAAAAAGCAAGTTTTACCGAACCTGTCGGACCATTTCTTTGCTTAGAAATCAAAAGTTCGGCAATTCCCTGATTTTCTTCGCTAGGTTTGTAATATTCATCCCGATAAATAAATGTCACTAAATCCGCGTCCTGCTCGATGCTACCGGATTCGCGTAAATCCGACATTTGCGGGCGTGGAGGATTTCGGGCTTCCGGTGCTCTGGAAAGTTGCGACAGGGCAATCAATGGCACATTTAACTCTTTTGCTAAAGCCTTTAATTCACGGGAAATTTGCGAAACTTCCTGTTGCCGGTTGTCATTGCGTTTGCCGCTCCCCGACATCAACTGCATATAGTCCACCACAATTAAATCAAGTTGTTTTTGTTCTGCTACTAATCTTCGGGCTTTTGCCCGCATTTCCAATGGGGAAATTCCAGGCGTATCATCAATAAAAATTTTGGCTTCGGAAAGCGTTCCGATTGCTTCGGCTAATCTGCCCCATTCATCCCGGGTTAAAAACCCGTTGCGGAAACGATGCGCATCAACCCTCGCTTCAGAAGCAAGCATCCGCATTACAAGCTGCTCTTTTGACATTTCAAGGGAGAAAACTGCCACACAAGCACCTTCTAAAGTTGCGGCATTTTGGGCTATATTGAGACACAAAGCCGTTTTTCCCATTGATGGTCGTGCTGCCACAATAATCAAATCCGTCCGTTGCAAGCCCGATGTCATCGCATCCAAATCACGATAACCAGTTGCTAAACCTGTTAGCGCGTGACTTTCACGTTTAGCGAATTCCTGAACTTTATGCAAAACAGTTTCAGCAATGGGTTTGACATGCGAAAAACCTTGGCGGGCACGTTCATCCGCGAGGGCAAAAATTGCGGCTTCGGCGTGATCCAGAATTACCTCTGCATCCTCTTCTTCGGCTAATGCTTCGCTGGTAATTTGGTTGCAAACTTTGATGAGATTTCGGACAGTTGCTTTGCCTTTGACAACTTTGGCGTAGGTTTCGATATTTGAAAAGTGGGGCAAACCAAAAGTTAGATTTGTTACAGTTGCAATACCGCCAATATTTTCTAATTGCCCCTCTTTTTTAAGCTCCTCGCCAATCAAAATCGGATCAATTTTTTCGCCGCGTTCAAAGAGTGTTGACATTGCTTTAAAGACTCGGCGATGCAAAGGTGAATAAAAGTCATCCGCTTTGAGATTTTCGATAGCTTGCGAAATAAGGGTATTATCCAACAAAATTGCACCCAAGATCACCCGCTCCGATTCAGGAGAGCTGGGTAACGGTTTTTCTAAAAATTGTTCCGGTGTTGCCATTTTCTTTGGAGAAAAAAAGACTGCAAGTCAAAAAAACTTGCAGTCTTTGATAATACTTCAAAGTTTGAAAAAAGTTAATTAGGCTTCGGCTGTTTCTTTGGCATCAGCGGTTGCGCCTTCGGCAACTACTGTAACCGGAATATTTAACACAACTTCGCGGTGTAATTTAACCGGAACCGAATATTCTCCCGTAATTTTTATAGCATCTTTCAAATTGATTTTCTTACGATCAATATCATAACCTTGGGCTTTGAGAGCCTCAGCAATATCCATCGAAGTAACCGAACCAAAAAGTGTTCCTTCATCACCAGCTTTACGCTCAAAAGTCAACGAAATTGCACCCATTTGATTTGCTTGCAATTCGGCAGTTGCTTTTTCGGTTGCTGCTTTTTTCAAAAGCGCTGATTTTACAGCTTCAACCTGTTTGATGTTTCCTTTGGTTGCCAAAAGAGCTAAACCACGGGGTAACAAATAGTTACGGGCATATCCGGCTTTGACTTTAACGACTTCGCCCCGTCCGCCCAAATTATCAATATCGTCTTTTAAAAGGACATTTGTTGTTGCCATTTCTTAAAATTTCTCCTTTTGTTTAGTCTCCAACGAATGGTAACAACGCCATTGACCGTGCGCGTTTAATAGCCTTGGCAATTCGTCGTTGGTCTTTTGCCGAAACGCCTGAAATGCGACGCGGCATAATTTTTCCACGCTCAGGCACAAATTTTCTTAAATAATCTGTATCTTTCCAATCAATATATGCCGGAACTCTTTCTTTTTGGCGGCGACGTTGAAAGCGTCTGGGTGCTTTGTCAAATTTTTGCACATCGCTCAAATCAACTTCAGCCATATCTAAATCTTTATCTGCGTCCATAATTCTCTCCTTTTCCTATGCTTCTGCCTGGACTTCTGCCGATGTGTCAGCAGCACTTTCATCTTTCTTAAAACCGCTGCTACGACGTGCTTGACGTTTTTCACGTTTGGCAATAATTTTATCCGCAGCTTTACGATCTTCGTCAACCCGAACCGTAATGAAACGAACAATCGTGTCATTAACCCGCATCCGGCGTTCAAGTTCTGCAATTTCTTTGCCTGAACCTTCGATTTCAAAAAGTGTATAATAACCTTCTCTCATTCGATTGATTTCATATGCAAGTTTGCGTTTTCCAATATCTTCGACTTTAATGACGCTACCGCCTTCAGTCTCAATAACTTTAGTTATTCCTTCATTTAATTTAGCAATGTCATCCGCTACCGTTTCCGGTTTGGCGATATACATTATTTCGTAAACTCTATTTGCCAATTTAATTTCCTCCTTTTGGCTTTCAAGCCTTGCAATTTATGCAAAGCAAGAAGGGTTTCGATTTTGGATTTATCAATTTCGATTTTGGATTTTTATTCAATCCGCAATCCGCATTCCTAAATCCCAAATCAATTGAACTTTGCCATTGCTTTTTCAACTCCATCAAAAATGATGGCGCGAATTGCATCGGCACTTGTTTCTAAAACTTTTTCAACTGTTTCCAAATCAGATTTTGAAAACTTTTCTAAAACAAACTTCTTTGTGTCGTTAAGCGGATGTTCCGGCTGAATTCCAATTCTTAAGCGAATAAATTCTTGAGTCCGCAAACAAGCGATGATCGATTTTAGACCGTTGTGACCACCATCCGACCCCTTTGGACGAATCCGGATTTTGCCGAATGGTATTGCCAAATCATCAGTTATTACAATAATTTGGGCATTTTCCCGCTTTTGTAAGAGTCCTGCTACCGCTTCGCCACTTAAATTCATATAGGTTTGCGGTTTAACCAACTCAACTATTTGGTTTTCAATTTCGGCTCGTCCGATCAATGCACGACATTCTTCACGTTTGACCAATGCATTTGCTTCTTTCGCCAACAAATCTATCAGCATAAAGCCAAGATTATGGCGGGTATTCGCAT
>DAORIL010000451.1:0-5776 GCA_035438525.1 Pyrinomonadaceae bacterium | reverse complement strand
ATTTTGAAAAAGATGGACTTTGATTGAATTATACTACTTGACCTATCGGAAAGGAAAGGTCAAAATTTCTATTATCAGGAGAAAATTTGATGTTTCAAGGCTTTAACAGTTCAAAACCGTCTGTGCCGATTTTCGGTAAATGCTAGTTTTTTGCCACTTTGATTTTTGCTGCCGGACTGTTTACTACTGTTGGTTGTTACAAACAACTGATTAGGACATCTAAAGATAAAAGTAAAAAATATGAAAGTTGGTGGGCATTGAATCTTTTTACTTGAAAACATTATGACAACCGATAACTTACAACTTGTATATACCTTGCTGTGCGATGATGTGCGTCTGGAAATGGGTAACAAAATTTCCTTGATGGGCGTTTTTCAGAACATAATGGTCGAAAGATTACCTATTTCAATTATCAAATTTGCTGTGGTTAATCACTGGCGCGGCGAGGGAGTTCATCAAGCCGAGGTTAGAATCTTGTCGCCGGATAAAGATAATCTGGTTGTAACTTCGCAGCCGACACAGCTTGAACTGACCTCGGGCGGTTTTACCGATAATGTCAGCTTTTTTGTCAATGTGGTTTTTCCAAACTCAGGAACTTATTGGGTGCAAACATTGGCAAATTCGATGCTTTTAGAAGAGTTGCCATTGATCGTAGTTGATACCCAAAATATGAATGAAGTCGCACCCACTGAAGAGTTTTCGGAAGCTATCAATTAAAATTTCAAGAGCCTAAAAAAGGCACAAAACACAAAAAAAGATTTTATATTTTTCTTAATTTTATGTTTTGCGCCTTTTGCACTAATTGTTTTGCATTCATTTAATTATCGTTGTCGTTCTTATCTTTATCCTTTTCAAGATTAAGCGTCAAAGCTGTCCTATAAATTGCGGCTTCATCAACTGTTACATCCTTAGTGGCAGATTTTCCGTCAACTGAAGCTGTGATACGAAAAGTTGCTGCACCTTTGTTAAATCTAAAGACAAATTCCCCGCTTTGACTCGAATATTTTGAATCAAGTTTTTTGACGGCACCGTTTTCCAAAACTTTGGCAATTTCAATTTTTGCTCCGAAAATACTCCGTCCATCCTGATTAAAAACTGCGCCTCTGACGATAACTAAATTTCCTTCGTCAACATCCAAAACGAGGCGACTCCCCAAATCACGAATTTTGTTTTTTCCAACTTCGACATTGTTGAGCGAGCCGGAGGTAAATCCGTCTTTGCTAAAAACAAAACTGTATTTTCCTGCCTTCAATTTATCAATAACAAAATCACCGTTTTTATTGGTCATAACGGTTTTGACATCTTGTTCGTTTTGGCGGACAGTAATACTTACTTCAGGAATAGCGGCTCCGCGTGGGGTGCGAACCGTTCCTTTTACTCCGCCAATTTCTTGGGCTAATGCTGAAACGGAAAAAACTGCTAAAACTAAAATTATTTTAATCAAATTCATACTATTAAAATTACCTCCACGAGCAAAAGGTATTTAGTTTTAGCAATTTTTGCCTTTTTACTTTTTGCTTTTGCTTTTTTATGCCTTGACCGAATCGCTTTTTAAGGTTTCACGAAATTCGCTGACAACATCTGTGATGATGTTTGCAAGCGTTCGGGTTGGCTGATAGCCGATCAGACGTTTAGCTTTTGCAAGATTCGGCACGCGCCGCTGCATATCCTCAAAACCTTCGCCATAAGCAACTTCGTAGGGAATATAATCGATTTTACTGCTGCTTCCCGTAGCCGCGATAATTTTTTCGGCAAGTTCTTTGATTGTAACTTCTTCGTTATTGCCTAAATTCATTACTTGTCCAAAACATTCCGGTGTTTCGATGGCTTTTGCTAAACCGCCGACCACATCCAGAACATGACCGAAACAACGGGCTTGATTTCCGTCACCGTGGATCGGAATCGGTTGATTTTGGAGAGCAGCTTTAATGAAATTCGGCACTACCATTCCGTATTGTCCGGTTTGGCGCGGTCCGACCGTGTTAAAAAGCCGAATAACTACCACCGGCAAACGGGTTTCTTTCCAATGCGCTAAAGCCAAAAATTCATCCAGTTCTTTGGCACAGGCATAAGCCCAGCGATGCTTGCTGGTTGAACCTTTTAAAATATCGTTATCTTCGCTAAACGGAACTTCAACACCTTTGCCATAAACTTCGCTGGTCGAAGGAATTAAAACCCGCTTGCGATAACGTGAACAGTTTTTCAAAACAACTTCGGTCCCGCCAAAAATGGTTTCAATGGTTTTAACCGGCTGCTCCATAATCAATTTGACTCCGACTGCGCTCGCCATATGGAAAACGCGGTCAGTATCCCGAATCAGCCGTTCCATCAAAGTATTATTCAAAACCGTATCAATAATGAGTTGAAAACGTTCTTGTCCTTCGAGATGTGCCACATTTGAATAACGACCTGTCGAAAGATCGTCAATCACAGTAATATCGTGTCCTTCACGATGCAATTTGTCAGCCAGGTGGCTTCCTACAAAACCAGCTCCGCCGGTAATTAAATATTTCATAAATTGTTTCTTTCAGATCTAAAACCTTTGTTATTTAGAATTGTCCAATCTTTCTGCAAAATAAGCAACTGTCTTTTGTAATCCATCTGCCAGCGGAATAGTGGGCGACCATCCAAGTAATTGTTGAGCGCGTTCAATATTCGGTTTACGTTGTTTCGGATCATCTTGCGGCAAAGGTAAATGTGTAATTTTGATGTCTTTACCTACGGCTTTTGCTACTTCGTGCGCTAATTCGTTCATAGTAAATTCGCCCGGATTGCCGATATTGACCGGCAGATGAATATCTTCGGCTTCGGCATTCATTAAACGAATAAAACCTTCAATTAAATCATCAACGTAGCAAAATGAACGAGTTTGTTCACCCGTTCCGTAAATGGTTAATTCTTCGCCGCGCAACGCTTGGACAATAAAATTTGAAACGACCCGTCCGTCATTTTCTAACATTTTAGGTCCGTAAGTGTTGAAAATACGAACAATCCGCGTATCAACTCCGTTCTGGCGATGATAATCCATAAACAAAGTTTCAGCGACGCGCTTACCCTCATCATAACAGGCACGATGCCCTAAACAGTTGACATTGCCCCAATAATCTTCGGTTTGCGGATGAACCATCGGATCGCCGTAAACTTCCGAAGTCGAAGCCTGAAAAATTCGGGCTTTGACACGTTTTGCCAAACCGAGCATATTGATTGCGCCCATCACACTAGTTTTGACGGTTTTGACTGGATTATATTGGTAATGAACCGGAGAAGCCGGACAAGCCAGATTATAGATTTGGTCAACTTCGAGAAAAATCGGTTCGGTGATATCGTGTCGAATCAATTCAAAACGGTAATCATCCAAAAGATGTTTAATATTTTCTTTTCTGCCGGTAAAAAAATTGTCGAGACAAATTACTTCGTTGCCTTCATTTAAAAGTCTTTCGCAAAGATGTGAGCCGAGGAAACCTGCCCCGCCGGTGATTAATATTCTCATAATTTAGTGATGAGTGATGAGTGACGAGTGATGAGTGATTGAATTATCTACTCACTTTTCACCTATCACTTTTCACAAAATTTTATTTTAAGTGTTTTTCAAAGAAACTCAAAATTCGTTCATACTCATCCGTCCAACTGCTGGGACGGGTAAATCCGTGATTTTCAGCAGGATAGAGCATTGCTTCAAAATACTGCGTCTTTTCTAATCGCATCAGTTTTTCAATCAATTGCATCGAATCCTGAACGTGAACATTATCATCTACCATTCCGTGCAGAATCAAAAGCGGTTTGTTCAAGCCTTCTGCATAACTAATGGGCGAAGAGCGTTTGTAGCCTTCAGGATTTTTGTCAGGAAAACCAAGACGTTGTGCGGTATAAACCGGAGACGAAGCATAATAATTTTTCCAATCAGCAACAGGACGCAGAGCCGCCGCACAAGTAATTTTATCTGTCCGAAAGGCTAACATCTCTGCCATAAAGCCGCCGTAACTGCCGCCATAAGCACCGATTTTCTTGGCATCAACGGCGTAATTTTTGACCATATAATCAATTGCGTCCAGATGGTCTTCGTAATCTTTTCCGCCCAGAAAATCATAAACATCAGTGCGCCAATCACGTCCATAGCCAGCTGAACCGCGATAATCAATATCCAAAACAACATAACCTTTTTGGGTCAGAATATGGTTGAACATATATTCACGATAATAATTGTTCCAGCCATTAATCGTGTTTTGCAGATAGCCCGCTCCGTGAACAAAAATTACCATCGGATACTGTTTGGTTTTGGCAAAACCGCTTGGTAAATAGATCTTTGATTTGATTGGTTTGCCGTCACGGCTTGGAATATCAACGAATTTCGGTTCTACCCATGCAGTTTTCTTGAAACTATTAGGTGTAGTTTTAGTGATTTTTTGCGGAAAATTTAAGCCTCTACATCCAACACAAACATCAAGCGTTTGGAGCTCTGTCGGCTGATTCCATTGGGAAAAACTGTAAAGCAAAATTGGTCTGGAATCTCTGTTTTCAGAAATTTGCGGACTTATTTTCATTCCTTTATCGCCCGAATCGATCTGAGTATATTTCTTTTGCTGCAAATCAAATTCGTAAAATTCCCGTTCAGCCGGAGTTTTTTCAGTCGAGGAAAAAATAAACTTTTCCCCTCCTGTCCATTTCGCCCATTCAATTTCAAATTTACCTTTGGTCAGTTGCTCAATTTTGACATTATTGGTAAAACCCGCGTCTGTCGGATTTTCCTGACGAACTTCGCCGGTTGGATTGGATTGCGGTTTGGCACGCTCTAAAGTTGCTAAATATAAATGGTTAGAACCATCTTTTTCGCTGGCAAAAAGAATTTGCGAATTATCTTTCGGATTCGCTTCGACCAAACCCGAAAGCGGCGCAATCCATTTTTCGTCCGTTTCTTCCGTCACCAAAATAATTTTTTCGGCTTTGCTGCCGACATTATGCACATAAAAAAGTTGTCGGCGTTTGGTGTCTTTGTCGTTGCGGTCAATGATTAAACTTTGGTTATCGGCTGCCCACCTGACTGCCCGAAAATTGCCGACACCTTCGGCTTTTGGCAATTTTATTTCAAACGGATTATCACGGCTTCCATCGGTCGGCGTGACCAAGATTTTTTGTTCAGACCATCCACGTCGAAAAGTTGGCGCAGTCGTAAATTCGTCCAAATAATTTGGAACAAAAAGTCCGCGTTGTTTTGAAGTGTCGGAAACAACATAAGCCACCATTTTTCCGTCTTTGCTGGTTGTGACGTTCCCAACCGAAATAAAAGCCGTCGGATTTGCTTCTTTGGAAAGCTGAATCAACGAAAACTGTTCAGTATCGACGGTGAAAATATTGCCGTTTTGCAGAAAAATAATCCGTTTATCATCCAACCAACGGGCAAAAAATTCGGGCGATTGGGTTTTGGTCAGACGTTTTGGCTTTTCATTTGTCCCAACATTCATCAGATATAGATCGCCGTTCTGCACAAAAAGCAAACGTTTAGAATCCGGCGAAAATTCAAAACCGCTGAGTTGATTGTCGCGTGCTTTGGTAAAATCATCACGGACGGTAACTCCGTAATTTAATTTACTTTCGGGCGGAGTTGGCTGATTTGGATTCAATAAATCTTTCGGACTCAAAATCTTAACGGCATCCCCGGTTCCATTCCAAAGGTATAGATCTTTTGGTTCTTTGCCCTCGGCATTCCACAAAAACACGACTTTTCTGCCGTCAGGAGAAAGTTTCTCGCCTTCGACACGCATTCCTGCCAATGAAGGTT
>DAORIL010000450.1:0-5783 GCA_035438525.1 Pyrinomonadaceae bacterium | reverse complement strand
TCGGCTCAGTTGAACAAGCGGTTGAAATGGTTAAAAACGGAGCCTTTCAGTATCTAACTAAACCATTTCAAACAAAAGATTTACTGGAATTAACGGAGAACGCTCTGAAATCAACCGAAACTGTTCGAGCGGCAGTTCGTTATCGTCGGGAAACTCCCAAAGTTCCGTCCGCCATCATTGGAACATCCCGAAAAATTCGCGAATTGATTGACTTAATTACCCGCTCCAGCCAATCGAACAGCAATATTTTAATCACCGGCGAATCAGGAACCGGCAAAGAATTAGTGGCTCGTGCCGTTCACGAATCGTCAGGGCGAAAAGGCGCATTTATTCCGGTTAATTGTTCGGCAATTCCGGCTGATCTGGTCGAATCCGAACTTTTTGGTCACACCGGACAGGCATTTACCGGAGCCAGAAACGCACGTTCGGGACTCTTTGAAGCCGCCGATCAAGGAACTTTATTTCTTGATGAAATTGGTGAACTTCCTTTGTCCGTTCAACCAAAAATTCTCCGTGCTTTGCAGGAAAATATGATTCGGCGGATTGGCGACAACCGCGAAATTTCGGTGGATGTAAGGATTATTGCCGCTACCAATATAGATTTAGAAGAAGCTATTTCTAAAGGAACATTTCGGGAAGATTTATTTTGGCGACTCAATGTTATACATTTGCAGGTTCCGCCTCTCAGGGAGAGAGTTTTTGATATTCCGCTGCTGGTTGAACATTTTTTGAATAAATACAAACGAAATGATTTATCTCTTGAAATTTCGGCTGAAACATTAGCAATTTTGACAACTTATAATTGGGGCGGAAATGTTCGTGAATTAGAAAACACTATCGAGCGGGCAGTCGCTCTGGCGCGTGGTGCAATTATTACCCCTGACGATTTACCTTCCCGGCTGCTTCAAAATACAAATAATATAAAACTTCTGAGCCAAGCCAAAAAATCTAAAATGACACTTGCTGAATTAGAGCGGGAATATATTTTAGAAACTTTGCAGGAAAATGACGGAAACAAGTCCAAAACTGCTGAAATTTTGAATTTAGACCGCAAAACTTTGTATCGGAAATTGGAAGAATATAATAAAATTTGATGATTTGATTGAAAAGGAAAAGTTTAGCCAACTATTGATCTAATTTTTCCGTTTGAACAAAGTATTTAGGCATTGGAATATCTGGAAAAAGGACATGCTAAAGGCAAAGTAATTTTGCAAATGATTTAAGATAAAATTTATGAATGCTGATAAAAATGATATTCAAAATAAAGTTACGCAAACTGCAGAGCTTAAAAATCACAAATTAACTGAAGAGGAAAAAAAGGCTCTTTTAGAAAAAGTCACTGAAAAACTAGAAGGCAAAATGACTCCAATGACCGAAGAAGAGATAGAAGAATTCTACGACACGAGGCGAATTTGATTTGTATGGATAAAATAGTTTTTCTCTTTGACGTTGATAATACTTTGCTCGATAACGACAGAGTTTCCAAAGATTTACGCGCATTTTTAGCCAAGGAGGTCGGCGAAAAGCGTAATAATCGTTATTGGGAAATTTTTGAGCAATTGCGCTCCGAACTTGGTTATGCGGATTATCTTGGGGCATTGCAGCGTTATCGTGTCGAAAATCCATACGATTCGCATCTGCTCGCGCTTTCTAATTATTTGATTAATTATCCGTTTGCCAATCGGCTTTTTCCAAACTCGCTCGACGCTTTGGAACATTGCAAACAATTCGGCAAAGTCGTAATTTTGACCGATGGCGATGTCGTTTTTCAACCGCGCAAAATCGAGCGTTCAGGATTGCTCGAAGCCGTCGAGAAAAACATTCTGATTTACATTCACAAAGAACACGAACTGCACGATGTTGAACGGCGTTATCCCGCCAAACATTATGTTTTGGTTGATGATAAAATACGAATTTTGTCCGCCATTAAAGCAATTTGGGGCGATAAAGTGACGACTGTTTTCCCAAAACAAGGGCATTATGCTCTGGACGAAAAAGAAGTCGCAAAATATCCAAAAGCCGATATTTCGATTGAGAGGATTGGGGAAGTTTTGAGTTTTGATGCAAAGCAAATAAAGGCAGAAACCCGCGCGTGAGCAAGGGTGAGATATGCAACTATGGATTACGAATACGATTACAATGACTTCCCTCTTGCATATTTGATAACTTTACGAACTTATGGAACTTGGCTTCATGGTGACGAAAAACTTTCGGTTGACAGACACGGACACAGTATTTATGGAACTCCGCGCCTTGATGCAAATCCAAATTTGGAAAGTCGAATGCTACAAAGTTTGAAACATAAACCTTTTTTGTTTGACGAAAATCAGCGCAAAATTGTTGATAAAGCAGTGAAGGAAGTTTGCAAACATCGAGGTTACGATTTGCAAGCGATCAATGTGCGGAGCAATCATCTTCATTGTGTCGTTTCGGCTCAAATAAAGCCTAAACTTATTGCTGATGCTTTCAAAAGTTATGCAACTCGTTATTTACGGCAAAATCACTCAATTGATAATGAAACAAAAGTTTGGAATCGTGGTAGAAGTCGAAGATATTTATGGAAACCGCGCCACGTTTCTTTGGCGATTGAATATGTTTTATATGGGCAAGGCGATATAATTCTTGAAATCGCGGACTGTCCTGAGTTTGATGATTAATTTTTGTTGGCATTTTTCACCCTTGCTTACGCGCGGGTTTCTGCCTTTTTTTATATGAATTCTAATTTTCTAATAACATCCGATTTTTCCCGTGACGAAATCGAATCGCTTTTCGATTTGGCGTTGCAGTATAAAAACAATGAAATTTCCGATAAACCTTTGTCGGGAAAATCTGTTGCACTTGTGTTTTTTAATCCGTCTTTGAGGACTCGTGCGTCGATGCAGGTCGGCATTTATGAACTAGGCGGAAACGCAGTTATTCTCGAGCCGGGCGGGACTTCCTGGACGCTCGAACATCGTGACGGCGTGGTGATGGACGGCAATAAGACCGAGCATTTGAAAGAGTTTGTGCAGGTTTTGGAACACTATGTTT
This sequence comes from Pyrinomonadaceae bacterium, assembly GCA_035438525.1. Classification (GTDB taxonomy): domain Bacteria; phylum Acidobacteriota; class Blastocatellia; order Pyrinomonadales; family Pyrinomonadaceae; genus JAIBCC01. The sequence goes on along the minus strand of DAORIL010000450.1, from coordinate 2,753 downwards.
CAGCAATCGGAGTGCGGACTTTTGCCTCGCTCGAAGATTGGAGTTTAGACCGCACTGAGCCTATTTTATCCGCTTTTGCCAAATATGCGAGCAAACCGATTATCAATCTTGAATCAGCGATGCACCATCCATGTCAATCGCTCGCGGATATGCTGACAATCCGCGAAAATCTCGGCAATAAACCCAAAAAAGTTTTGCTGACGTGGGCATGGCATCCGAAGCCGTTGCCGATGGCTGTTCCGAATTCGTTTGCTCTTGCTGCCGCACAAATGGGACACGAACTGGTAATCGCTCATCCGAAAGGATATGGGTTGGACAAAGAATTGATGGCTCAAATTGAACATCAGGCGGCAGCAGCAGGCGGCAGTGTGGAAATCACAAATGATGTCCATGAAGCATTTGACGGTGTTGAAATTGTTTATGCAAAGTCGTGGGGAAGCAGAAAATTTTACGGTGATGCGGAGTGTGACATTAAGTTTCGAGAAAATTTGCGAAAAGATTGGATCGTTGATGAAGCAAAAATGGAGCGGACAAACAATGCACTTTTTATGCACTGTTTGCCTGTCCGACGAAATGTGATTGTGACAGATGGCGTGATTGATTCGGTTAATTCGGTTGTCATTGATGAAGCGGAAAATCGTCTTCACATTCAAAAAGCGATTATGACCAAATTAATTGCCTAAAACTTTTGAATGTGAAGCCGGAAAGAAAGGAGTTTGATATTTGAACAAACTCCTTTCTTTATTTTAGTGGAACACAATCCCGACTCCAATACGGAAACCGTCCTGACGTTTTTTGGGAATAGTGACATCAGCGATAGAAGGAGGTGTAGATGTAGTTGCGCCAAAAACCGAAAGACCGGTTATATCTACAGTATCTCCGATAGAAAGAAGCTTTTGTTCTTTGGTAAAAACGGGATTGTAGTCGAATTGAATGACTCGCAGATCAAACCTTTTGTTAAGACGAATATCTAGACCGCCGCCGATTACCATTGAGAAATTTTGAGCCGTGTATTTGCCCAAATATTGTTTGCCAATTTGGCTGTTAGTTCCGGTTCCTACAAAATCATTGGTTGTTTTTTGACGCGCCACCCCAAATAAAGCATGAGCAAAAGGCTTAATTTTTTTCTCTTTAGAATTATTTTTTATTTGAATTCCGCCTAAATATCTTTGGTCATTGAGATGCGATTTATCTGCGGTAGGGATAACAAACAATAACCCATTAGTCGATACTCTAAAATTAACAAGTGGATATAAGTGATTGGAATCAGAACCGGAATGATTTGAGTATTCAAACTTAATTCCAATGTATTTTGAAACATTATATGTTGCCGATGCAGTAAAACCATTCATTGAGTGAGATTTATAAGCCCCGGTAGTAACTGTTGTGCCTAAGAACAAACCAGTAATAGGCGGGGTGACGGCAGTTGTAACGTCTCCCGGAAAATTGTTAGGTCTTTCAAAAGAATAACCGCCCGAAACTTCAAGTTTGTGAAAATCGTCCTGCGCCAAAGCAAGCAAAGCACAAGAAAAAATAACGAAAACCGTAAATACTATTTTATTCATTTTTTAATCTCCTTAATCAGTCTTTGAAATAGAGTTAAAACTCTTCCAGACTATAGGGCGGAAAAAAAATAGAAATTGGGTCAAATAAAAATAATTTTTTTCAGGAAGTTAAAGAAACTAACTTTGAAATAATTTTAGAAAACGATGAAACTGACAAAACAGCATTATTTTGTTAAATATCAATTTATACGAACCCAATTTGAAAATAGAAAATTTTAAGACGATGCAAGCAAAGATATTGAATTTCGTTCAAATTTGAGAGCCGATTGAATCATTGATGAAGCCAAAAATCATTTGCAAGCTCAAAAAGCGATTATGGCAAAATTGCTCAGTTAATATCTAAAATTTTACCAATCGTCTCAGGAGAATTTATGAAAAAGATTTTACTTGCGGCGATTTTTTGTGCGATTTTTCTGGTTTCTGACGGGATTTCTCAAAATTGTGGTCGGGGTCAACTTCGTGTAAAGTTTGCCTTCGATAAAACTGCCAATCCACCAACTGAGGTCAAATATCAACTGTATTTTGTTTTACCAAAAAACAAAGCGAAAGTCAGAGATAAAGAAATGTTTGATTTTGCGGCGAGGTTTTATTACGGCAAACCCGAAAAATATCCCGGTTATTTTTGGAAGAAATATGATGAACAGGATTTTTTTCTTCGAGTTCCAAAAGCAAAAGCTGAAAAATACATCAAAAACTACAAAACCGGCGATTATCAAAAATTAGCGGCAAAATTTGAAGAAGATTTTATCAAACAATTAAGCGGTCAAAGCCAATATGGCGAAATAGTTTTTAAAACCTTTGAATTGGAAGATATGCCGCTCCTGATGAAAGCAGAAGCAGATGACTTCAAAACCGTTTATTTGTTGTCAAACTTTTGGGGCGGATGTTTTAGTTCGGGGACAGTGCATATGAAATCGCTCAAACCGATAACGAAAAATAACAAACCTTAGAAAACAATTGTCCTACTTTTCAAAGATCCAAGTGTCCAAATGCAATTACATTTGGAATACCCGCGAGGGGGAAATTTTAGTTGGGGTTTCTTTTCAATCTGGTATTATCGGCACATTTGGCTTCGGCTTCATGGTCTGGGACGGGTGGCAGTTCAATCGGCTTATAAACATATGGAAGAAAACAGGCGCAATCTTTCAAATTATTCGCAACCAACTTATACACAATGGTAACTTGACT
>DAORIL010000449.1:0-5787 GCA_035438525.1 Pyrinomonadaceae bacterium | reverse complement strand
CGATAATTTTATTCTCGGAAGTCCTGATCCAACAACTTCGGGGGTTTCAAAAGAAAAATCGGAAATTTATAAACCCCAATCAACTAAAAGATACTTTGAATATGAAATCGTAATTAAAAATGATTCAAATCTGAAGATTATCGGGATTGAGTTAGATTATGTTTTTCTGTATGGACAAGGAAAAATGGAAAAAGTTCCAAATAACTTTATTTTGACAGAAACCATTAAACCAAATAAAAAACTAACTCTGAAAGGTCGCACATTTAATCCGCCAAATATCACTATAAACGCAAAAGACTATGAAGATGAAAACACCAAACCGAAGGAAGTTGTTGAGATAAATTGTATAGTTTTTGAAGACAGAACGTTCTGGAAACGCGAGGGATTTGATGAAAAAGTTTGTGAAGATTTGCTAAATCAAATTAAAAAACGGGGAGAAAAATCGAAAAAAAATTAAAATTAAGTGCTGATTATGAAGAAAATATTTGTCATGGTTATCTTAATGGTTGGTTTGCAAATTTCATTTGCTCAACCACCCCAAACTGATGCGACTACGCCTCTACACCAACTAAAACCAAACTATCCTATTCCTTATGGAATTCCCAAGGATGAAGAAGTTTTGGCAGTAATTAATCGGATTTATGAATATTTGAATGCCACCACCCCGACAGGTTTTATAAATGAAAAAAACGGGGAACCATTAACCGACATTTCTAAAATTGATTCTAATACTATCTTAGCCCGTGGTGATTTTCGCATTGTTTCTTACGAATGGGGCGTGACGTATGCCGGAATGTTGTTGGCAAATGAAGTTACCAAAGATCCAAAATTTCGCGATTACGTCGAAAAACGCCTAACTTTTATTGCTGATTCTGCCGATAAATTCAAACATACCGCTTCAAAATATGAGGAGTGGGAAGCCAAAATGCCGCTTAGGAATTTGATTGCGCCCCGTGCTTTGGATGATGTGGGTGCGATGTGTGCAGCAATGATCAAAGCCAAAAGAGGCGGAAGCCAGGCAAATTTACAACCGATAATAGACACGGCAATTGACCATATTCTGAATAAACAATATCGATTAAAAGATCGGACACTTGCCCGTAACCGACCGCAACCAAACACTTTATGGCTCGATGATATGTTTATGAGCCTTCCCGCTTTGGTGCAAATGGGCAAATTAACCGGTGATAAAAAATACTTTGATGAAGCGGCTGAACAAGTCCTTTCATTTGAAAAGAAAATGTTCAATCCGCTGTTAAATGTTTTTATGCATGGTTGGGTTGAAGGGATGAGTGAGCATCCCGAATTTCATTGGGCACGCGCAAACGGCTGGGCTTTTATGACTTTGGCAGAAATTTTGGAGGTTTTGCCGGAAAATCATCCAAAACGAGCAAAACTTTTGAATCTTTTTCAACGCCATGCCAAAGGTTTAGCTGCTTTTCAATCGGGAACGGGATTTTGGCATCAGCTACTCGATAAGAATGATTCTTACCTCGAAACATCCGCAACTGCAATTTACACTTATGCTTACGCACGCGGAGTCAATCGGGGTTGGTTAGACAAAAAGGCTTATGCACCAATGACGCTATTGGCTTGGAACGCAGTTTCGAGCAAGGTCAATGCCAAGGGACAAGTCGAAGGAACTTGTGTTGGAACGGGGATGGCTTTTGACCCGGCGTTTTATTACTATCGTCCCACAAGCCCTTTTGCTGCACATGGTTACGGACCTGTTCTGTTAGCAGGTGCAGAAGTTTTACAAATGTTGAAAAACTTTAAGTTTGAAATTAACGATAGTTCAGTTCAAGTGTTGGAGAAGTAAATTAATGTTTCAAAAATTAGTCAATTTAAGTATCACAATAATTTTTTTTGCAGTTTCAATTTCAGCTCAATCATATTTTAAGAATTGGGATAAAGGCACCTCGCCAAAGGAAATCGGCAAACGAGTCGCAGAAAATTGGGTAGCAAAGAGTTTTGAGTTTGAAAGTGGTAAACGTCAATTTGTGATTTATCCCGAAATCTGCACCTGGTATGGAGCTTTGACCACCGCCAAACTGACTAAAGATAAAGATTTACAGAAACGGCTGATAGCTAAATTTGATCGATTTTTGACTGAAAAAGGTCGAGCGAATATCAATCCGATTGCCCACGTTGATTATTCGATGGTGGGTTCTTTGCCGCTCGAAATTTTTATCCAAACCAAATCGAAACAATATCTCGATTTTGGGCAAGCGATGGCTGACAAACAATTTAGCGATACCACGCCCGACGGAATTACCAAAGAAGCCCGCTATTGGATTGACGATATGTATATGATCACGATTTTACAAGTTCAAGCATATCGTGCAACCAAAGACAAGAAATATCTCGACCGGGCAGCATTTACGGCTGATGCCTATTTGAAAAAGCTGCAAAAGGAAAACGGTTTATTTCATCACGCCGATGATTCATTCTTTTATTGGAGCCGAGGAAACGGTTGGTTTGCGGCAGGAATGGCAGAATTGTTGTCTGAATTGCCAAAAAATCATCCGCAACGTGCTGATATAATGAAGAGCTTTCAAAAAATGATGGCTTCTTTGCTCAAACTCCAAGCACCCGATGGATTATGGCGGCAGTTGCTTGATGTTCCCGAATCCTGGGAAGAAACCTCAGGAACCGGAATGTTTGCTTTTGCGATGGTAACAGGGGTTAAAAAAGGTTGGCTAGATAGCAAAACTTATGGTGAACCAGCCCGCAAAGCCTGGTTGGCCCTAGTCAAAAATCTCGACGAAAACGCCAACATCAAAGAAGTTTGCATCGGAACAAATAAAGGTTTTTCGGTTCAATATTATTTAGATAGAGGCAGAGAAACAGGCAATTTACACGGTCAAGCCCCTGTTTTATGGACGGCTTCCGCGCTTTTAAGATAATGGCTGAAATTTTGAATTAGAAATTAATAATTAACTACAAATAATTATAAAACTATGTTTCGTAAAGCCTTTGTAACAACAATCAATCCCGACAAACACGAAGAATATGAACGTCGGCATCGGCCGATTTGGGCAGAACTGGAAGATACCTTAAAAAATCACGGCGTTCATAGTTATTCAATTTATCTTTTCCCCGAAACTAGCCAGTTATTCGGCTATGTCGAGTTTGAATCAATAGAAAGGTGGGAAGCTGTCGCAAATACCGAGGTTTGTCAGCGGTGGTGGAAATTTATGGCGGAAATAATGCCAAGTAATGCGGATAACAGCCCAAAATGGATCGAGTTAAAAGAAGTTTTTCATATTTTTGAATGAAGAAAATTTTCGTCAATCTATTGCTACTATTGAGTTTGACAGTTTGGTCAAACTCCCAAACTGTCAAAATTGAAAAAAACGAAGCAAAAAGCAGAATTGATGTTTTGATTGATGGAAAACTATTTACTTCGTATCGTTACGAAGAACGCATTCGACGACCCGTTTTATTACCGATAATGACAGCCGACGGAAACTTTGTGACTCGCGGTTTTCCGATTGAAACCCGCAATGGCGAAGACATCGGACATCCGCACCAAGTCGGTTTTTCATTTAGTCACGGCGATGTCAACGGAATAGACTTTTGGAATAATTCTCCATATCGAACGGAAAAAGAGCTTGAACATATGGGGACTATTGTCCATCGAAAAGTATTGAAACTAAAAGGCGGAAAAGGAAAAGGTAAGCTTGTCACGGTTTCTGAATGGAATACTCCGAAAAGCGAAACAATTTTATTTGAAAACACAAAGTTCACTTTTCAGGTTGAAGGTAAGGCCAGAATCATTGACCGGGAAACAATTCTTTCACCAAGTCTTGAAAACGTAACTTTTGGTGACAACAAAGAAGGAGTTTTTGCCATTCATTTGTCGAGAGAATTACAGCAACCCGCCAAAGAACCCGAGAAGATCACTGATGAAAAAGGAAATATTTCTGAAACAACCGATAATTCAAAAGTAACCGGAGAATATTTGAACAGCGAAGGTTTAAAAGGCGAAAAAATTTGGGGAACCTTAGGTAAATGGGCAAGCGTTTCGGGGAAAATTAATAATGAAACTGTTACAATTGCCGTCCTTGATTCGACGAAAAACTTGAATTACCCGTCGTATATGATGGTCCGCCCGTATGGTTTGTTAGCCCTTAACCCATTTGGTAAAAAAGCTTTTGAGCCAACGGCTGAAGCCAGAAAGTTTATTTTGGAACGGGGAAAATCAATCAAATTTCGATACCGATTAGTGATTTACTCGGAAAAAGTTTCCCCTGAAAAAATTGAGAAGGATTTCTTAAAATTCAACCAATAATTAGGAGAACGAGATGAAAGTTTTGTTACCGTTTTTAATTTTGATTTTGGTGCAAAGTCTTTTTGCACAACAACCTACCGAGATTCCTATTTCGCTAAAAACGCCGGATGGAAAATTTATCGGACAGGTTTCAGGCGGGGGGTTGGACGCCACCGCAAATGCTGTTTCACCAAAACAAACCTTTTATTTAATTGATTTGAACGGGGGAAAAATTGCTGACGGCGACCAAATAAAAATCCGAATGGATGCCTCGCAATGGCACGAAGATAAGGAAAAAAACATTATTCATCGAGTTGCGATCAAAGGCGCAAAAGAAGATGAATGCACTTTCAAACTACGAATCAAAGAAAAGTTGATTTATTTTGAAACCCCGGGCGGGAAATTTGTAAAGGTTGATGATATTGCAGTTATCACTACCGTTGATGCAAAAAATGCTACGCTTTTTGACGCTCAAGTTGTAACGCCGGCAACTGCTTCTACTGACTACACGCTTTCTTTTAAGTTTAAGAATGGCAACTATTTAGGGATGGTAGCCAATGGTGGGATGGATGCAAGCTCGAAAGAAATTACACCAAAACAGATTTTTCTGATGGTTGATCTAAATGGAGGAGAACTTGCCAACGGAGATGAGGTCAAGATTTTATTTGGCGAAGGACAAACTCAATCGCAGTTACGCCTAGATGTTGAAAAAAATCTGATACACCGGATTCCACTTAGGGGGGCAAAAGATGACGGCTGTATTTTCAAGATATTTTCAACTCCACAAGGTGTGCTTTTGCAGACTGCAAACGGAAAATATTTAGCCATAGCTTCCGATGGAAAGTCCTTAATCACAACAGATAAAAAGGACGAAACAAGTTTTCTAGCAACTATCCAAAGCCAATCAACGCCGAAGTAAAAAAGGATTTATGACAAAAAAAATATTCGCATTCGTTTTAGTTTTCACTTTTACTACCACTTCATTTTCGCAGACTTTGCTGAATGGATTTCAAAATCCGCCAAATGATGCACGGATTATGATGCGTTGGTGGTGGTTTGGTTCGGCGGTCACAAAACCGGAAATTGAAAAGGAATTACGGACTATGCGCGATGGCGGAATCGGCGGCGTTGAAGTTCAACCGGTTTATCCTCTTTTGCCCGATGATGAAAAAGCCGGAATCAAAAATTTGCCGTATTTATCTGACGAATTTATTGATGCACTTAGATTTACTGGCGTCAAAACCAAAGAACTCGGATTGCGGATGGATTTAACATTGGGCAGCGGCTGGTCATTTGGTGGAGCAAAAACACCAATTACGGAAGCAGCTGGACAGCTCAGAGTGGAACGAGTCAAAATTGATAAGGATACCCGGCGAATTCCGATTCCTTCAATGATCCCTGCCGAAAAATTTCACGGTGCTTTTTTACTGACTTCTGATAAATCTTGGCAAGAATTGACCAATATTAAAGATGATAATTTGTTTTTAACCCCCGAAGATGCCAAAAAAGGAAAC
>DAORIL010000448.1:0-5791 GCA_035438525.1 Pyrinomonadaceae bacterium | reverse complement strand
CAGGAAATTGCTGAGCCTTTAGCGGAAACTGTTGAACCTGTTGAAACCGTTGAACTTGTTGAGGTTGTTGTAGAAGAACAACCAAAAAATAAACGAAATAAAAATCGGCGTGGTAGAAAAGGAAGAGATGAAGAACCTCAAGTTCAAGCACCTGTTGTTGAAGAAACCACTTTTGAAGAAACCACTTTTGAAGAATATGTCCCCCCAATTTTTGAAATGGAAGATTCCGGCTTTGAACGAATTGTAGATGAGGATGATTCCACGGGCGATATGTTCAAAGATGCTTATATGCAAGAGGCAATTGTAGATAAAGTTCGTGCCATTGAATTTGAAATGGAAAGCACTTCTACTGCCGAGGTCGGCTCACTTTTTGAACAGGTTGCAACTACCGGAATGACATTTGAGCGAATTGCAGACGAAGATGATCCAATTGAAACTCCGCAACCTTCAAAATCAAAAAAACATAATGGACGGAATCGTCGTGGTGGAAAATCTAAAGCCGTTGAAACGGTTAAAGTTGCCGAAATTGTTCCTGAACCTATTGTGGTTGAACAAGTAAAAGCCGAAGAGCCAACCACAGGAAAAACAAAGAAAGGGGCAAAAAAATCTGCCCCACAAACAAAAACGAACGAGGAAACTAAACCGAGCAATGATAAATCCTCGGCTCAAAATAAAAAATCTTCGTCAAAAGGAAGATCGAAAAAGACAGCCGAAGCCGGAGTTAAAGAGTCAACAGACGTTTCAGAAATGGCAGTTCGCCGTGGCGGTCGCCGTCGGGGTAATCGCCGTCCGCCACTCCAACATAGTGATGCTGAAAAGGTCGAGACCCAGGAAATTGAAACATTAGATCCGATTGTTGAAGAATCCGGAAACGGTTACAAAGGTAATAACAGCCGACGGCGTGATAATAATCGTGATCGTTCGCAGCCAACAATTACGGATTTATTGCGCGAAGGACAAGAAATTCTGGTCCAAATTGCAAAAGAGCCGATTTCAAGGAAAGGTGCACGAATCACATCGCATATTGCCTTACCGGGACGCTATTTGGTGTATATGCCGACAATTGAGCATGTTGGGGTTTCGCGCAAAATAGAATCGGGAAATGAACGTGGAAGATTACGAACTGCAATCCAACGCATTCGTAATGAAGAGGATGTTCCCTCAGGCGGTTTTATCGTCCGGACTGCTGGCATTGGTATCCCTGAAGAACAATTACGTGATGATGCACGTTATTTGGTGCGGACTTGGAAAGATATTAAAAAATCTGCGGATAAATCTAAATCTCCGGCACTTGTCCATCAGGATTTAGATTTGATTCAACGATTATTGCGCGACCAACTTTCAAATGAATATTCAGCAATTCGGGTTGATTCAGAGGAAGAATATCTGAACATCGTGGAATTTGTGAATCGTATCCAACCGAAAATGGTCAACCGTGTCAAACTTTACACACGGGATGAGCCGATTTTAGAAGCCTTCGGGGTTCAAGAGGAAGTTGATAAAGCATTAAAACCGCGAGTTTGGTTAAAATCAGGCGGATATTTGGTAATTAATCAAACCGAAGCCCTCGTTTCCATTGATGTCAACACCGGAAAATTTGTCGGAAAAGGTAATGCCCGTCTTGAAGACACCATTACCAAGACCAATATGGAAGCGGTTGACGAAATTGCCCGTCAGATCCGTCTTCGTGATATGGGTGGAATCCTTGTGTTAGATTTGATCGATATGGAAGATCGCCGTAATCGACACAAAGTAATGCAAGCCTTGCAGGAAGCTCTTTCAACCGATAAATCTCCAACAAAGGTTTTGTCATTTAATGATTTTGGTTTGGTGATTATGACTCGCAAACGGGTTAAACAATCGCTCGAAAGAACAATGTGTTCGCCGTGTGCTTATTGTCAGGGTGCCGGATTAGTTAAATCCGCCCAGACGGTTTGTTACGAAATATTGGAAGAAGCCAGACGTTTAAGCAAGGGTATGGAGGATGTTCGGCAAACAACTTTGCGGGTTAATCCCGAAGTCGCTAAGGCTTTAAGAGGAACTGAACGGGTTGTTTTGGATGAAATCGAGGAATATTTGGGAGTAGTTGATTTAACCAGCGATGCTTCGGTTCATCAGGAACAATTCGATTTTGCCTTTATTTAAATGTTCACAACAAAATAAAAAAAGGAGCGTGGAGAAATCACGCTCTTTTTTTGCGACACATTTTTGAAAAAACTGCCAGTAATATTTGAAAGCCCTTTTTACAGGGAAAAAAGGAGAAGAAAATGAAAAATTTACTGTTTAGTTTTTTAGCAATTATTTTAATAAGTTTTGCAGTTCAAGCCCAAAGTAGTTCATCTACCGTTTCGAATTCAACCGGAAAACAAATACAGGATGTTGAAAACGGTTTTAGTTTCCGATCACCAAAAGATTGGGAAAACCAGCAAGCTGAAGGAAGTTATGTTCTCTCAAACAGTTCCAAAACAGCCGCAATTATTGTTAAATCTCATAATTACAAGGATTTCGACTCATTTGTGGCGGCTGAGGTAAATCTGGAAAGCGAAGGTTATAAATTAGCCGGAGAAGTTCGTGATTTAGGAAATGGAAACAGATTTGCCAGAATTTATAATAGTTCAAGAATAATTGATGCTTTCTTTTTACTTTCTTCATACAACGGGGGGCTTATAATTTTAAGTGTTACAGATAATGCCAAAACTGCTGATCAAGCCTTTTATGTAGCCTCAGAAATCGTAGAAAGTGTTCAATTTTCACGACCGCAACAATCTGCAAAAAGCTCACAAATACAAACAGCTTTTGCCGGAAAAAAACTTAGCTACTATTACACCGGAAATGGTTATTTTGAGCAAAGAACAATTTGGCTTTGCCCCTCAGGTTCTTATTTTTCAAAATCAGAAACGGGAAGTTCATCTGCAATCGGTTCGGGTTCAACTTATAGCGAGGATCAGGGAAGTTGGCGAGTCCAAACCAGCGGAAATTCCGCCTATTTGGTTTTGAATTCAAATATTGGAAAAGGACAAAGAAATTTTACGATTACGGCACGTCAGGCAGGTAATGAAATTGGTTTGAACAATGCCAGATATTTTGTCGAGGGACACAATCAATGCCGTTAATTCAATCTAAGATAAAAAGATAAAGAAACAAAAAAAGCACATAAAACACAAAATTGAGAATTGGTTTTGTGCTTTTTGTGCTTTTTATGGTTAATTAAGGTTTAGAATTTCAAATCCTTTTTCAATGATTTGACATCACTTGGTTTATCGAAAATCGAATCAGGAACTTTTTTATTAATCTCAATTTTTTCATAATTGATGCGGCTGGTTTGTTTTCCATCAGTATAGTGATCCACGATGAACGGAACCAGAACTCCCTGCATTTCTACAAATTGAGCGTAACGATCTTCTTCTTTTATTTCTGTTCCATCGTCATTTTTCTTTTTATAGATAGATTTCATCGGCATTCCGTCAGTTTGAGAAAATTCATACTCAACTACAAACCCATCGGAATAGGTGAGTTTTAAGACATCATTTCTTTTACCAAGTCCGGCTTCGCGCTTGCCTGCGTATGTCAGAGTTGCGCCTTGCCCGCGCCACGTTCCGCGAAAAAGTGCATCAAGACTGGTCCGAATTCCACGTTTGAAATTTTCGATTTCGTTTTGACCTTGTTCACGAATATCAAGTTTTGCAGCATCGTAAACCCAACCTTTTTCACCAAAATTTGTTTGAATGACCTTATTTCCTTGCTGTTTAAATTCGGTGCGTTCTTTATCGGGAAAAACTATGACATCAACAAAAGAATTCGGTAATTGCGCCGAACCATCTGCTATAACGGAAAATAAACCGGTCGAAACTTGATTTTTGACTTGTAATAAATTTGCCCCGCCAAGTTTTTGGTAAGCAATTTGAAAGATCGCTTCGGCTTTTTCGTCTGTTTTATTTGTTTGGGCAAATGTTGTAAAAGAAAGGGCAAACAAAAAAGTAATAATTAAAATAACTTTGAATAGATTTTCCATACTTAATTTTTCCGAGAGTTTGACGCGATTTTATTTATTTTAGTTGTTTTACCAAATAAAAAAGGCTTCAGCGAAATTTTATCACCAAAGCCTTTAACATTAAAAACTTTATCGCAAATTATTCGGGTGTTTTACAAGGTTTGGTAGCTGCCCCATCTGCCAATTTTTGAGCATCGGCATTTTGGGTTTTACCGGGAGTAACTACATCCGTGACACAAATTTCAGTTTTGGTAATTTTAGAAACCATCAAATAAGAAGTGTTTTTGGTCGAATCTTCGGCATTTGCCACTATAAATCGCACAATCAGCGCAATAGGAATCGTGCCTTTCATTCGCCATTCCGCCTTTTGACCCACACTCGAAAAACCTCCATAGTAATTCCAAAAGTTTAATTCAAAAGTTTTTTTGCCTGGAGCGATAACATTGATTGTTTGGCGGATATCGCCTTCTAACAAATCAAGCTGGTAACCGCCAACTCCCGGACATCTGCCGCGATAAGAGCCTGCCCCGGATGGGTCGGATTCCAAAGTCTTGCATTTTTTGTCATCCAAGTTAGTGTAAACACTGGTTATTTTTTGCGCTAAAACCGAAGTCGAAAAAATGGTTAAAACGCTTAAGATTAAAAGAATTTTGGTTTTCATAGTTTTTCCTGGTTTGAAATTTTTTTAATACCAATCGCCAATTGTAATTCCGCGAACGGTTTTTCTTGATTTAACTTTCAAAAGAATCTTTTTTTTAGAATTGCACTTAATATCCATGCCACATCTAACAAACTCATTATAATAGGCTTTTACTCCCCGCATTTCATTCGTTAAACCGTAAATGTAATAGTTTCCAACCGGTAAAGTTATAGAATAAGTTGCATTCCGAGTATTGATTTTGAAAATATAACCTTTAATATTCTTGGAATTGGAACAAATATTGCGATTTTTTGTTTCAAGACATAAAACCATATCAGGGGGAATATAATCGCTTGGATAAGTTAGTTTCCCGCTGATCTTTCCGGGAATTTGTGCATATTCTGTAAAAACAAAACAAAATATAAAAGCAATGATAACTAAATAATTCTTCATAATTCACCCCCTAAAGAAAAATCACCTTGTTATTAGATAATAGCATATTAAACTGTCAAAGTTATTAGTTGCATTGCTGACCGAACTTGAAATTACATTGCCTTTAGTTCCTTAATCCAATCCAATAAGACCTTGGGAGTTTCAGTTTTATCCTCGTTAAAAAATTTCGGAGTGATGTTTTGCTCATAAATTACCGCATGAATTCTTTTATTTTTCAAATCAATGGCAAAAGCCGCCTCGTTAATGGTGCAGGAGTGAGGCAAACAACCGCTGGCGAATAGAAAATCTCCAACCCGGGTCATTGGTGATTGAACGGTGATGTAACTTTCAAATGTGGAATAATTCTTACCCAGTAAAGTTTTGAGACGGGTTTTAATTGCCGGAACCTTCATCAATTTAACCGGATATTCATTGATGTATTTTACCAAATTACCCGGTAACGCAGGTTTATTGGTTTGGGCCGTTGTAGTTGAACACAATGCAAAGGCAAAAATGCAAAAGGTAAATATTAATTTCATAATTTTATTATTTCGTAATCATCGAAAAGTTATTGCGATTTGCGGTTTTACTGGTTTCGATAAATCATCCGCGAAAATTATTGGTTTAAGGCTAAACGTTTTGCCCAGTTTTTGATAGCTTTAGGAGTTTTACGGTTGCCTTCATTAAAATATCTGGTTTTTTCGGCTTGATTATAAATTGCAGCATGG
>DAORIL010000447.1:0-5792 GCA_035438525.1 Pyrinomonadaceae bacterium | reverse complement strand
ATGCCTCTTTGGTCAAAGTCAAAACTTTAACCTTAGTCCCGGTCGGATTAAATATTTTAGCTTTCGGAGCTTCAACTTTTGGAGTTTCAACCACAGGTGCTTCAACTATTGTATTTTCTACTACCGGAGTTTCAACCACAGGAGCTTCAACTATTGGCGGTTCAATTTCCTCGAAAACTTCGACTACTGGTGGTTTAATCTCTTCGACCACTTCGACTACGGGCGGTTCAATTTCTTCAACTACCTTTATTTTCTCTTCATGGATCTCAATCACAGGAGGAGTAGTTTCAACGGGAGTTTCCGGCGGAGGTTGTCTTAATTTAATTTGACGAACTATCGTTTTCGGTCTTTCTTCTTGAGCAACAACAGTTGCAATAGCAGGTGTAATAACTTTCTCCTCTTTCTTCTCTTCAATTTCCGGAGTCGGCTCAACAACAGTTGGCTCCTCCTCAGGCAAAGTTTCTGCTTCGACCTGAGTGGCTACTTTTTTGATAACCTTAATGGCTCTGGCTGGTGCGGTTTCTTTTTTCGGGAAATATTTATTCCGAATCTTTTCCGCCAACTCCTTGGTGACAGAATTTGACGGCACACTTACATCTGCTCCTTCACGGCGCAGTTCTTCCATGACGCGTTTAGTGTCTTGTTTTAATTCTTTTGCTAAGTCGTAGATACGAACTGTCTTGCCTATGGACATGTATTTCCCTTTTATTTAAGTTAAAACCAATAAACAACTATTTAATATTTTTCTAATTGCTTACACTTCTTCGGTTGCACTTTCATCAGTGACAACCTCTTCTGATGCTTTTTCGTCATGAGACGTTAATTTATTTTTCGCCTCAACAACTGCCGCAGCAGCTAAGATGATTTTTTCGGCTTCATCAAAACTGGTATCGAGAATATCAACCAAATCATCAATCGATGTGACGGCTAAAGTCTCAACATCAGTAATTCCTTTTTGTTTCAAATCATCGGCTTGGGCAGCAGAAACACCTTCCAAAGCCGAAACCGGAACAGCTTCGCCCGAAGCCATCATTTTGCCCATTTGTTGTGCAATTTCTTTTCTCAAATCGGCTTCGTTCTTAATGTCAATATCCCAACCAACCAATCTGGTTGCAAGCCGGACATTTTGCCCGCGTTTACCAATTGCCAAAGAAAGTTGGTCTTCGGTCACAATGACTTCCATTTTACGCCGATTGATATCGGTGATGCGAACCTGGCTTACTTTTGCCGGGCTCAAAGCGTTTGCCGCAAAAACCGAAGGCTCATCCGACCATTCAATTATATCAATTTTTTCGCCGCGCAATTCTTTGATGATAGATTGCACCCGTGAACCTTTCATTCCAACACACGCGCCTACCGGATCAACATCTTTTTCATTTGACGCAACAGCAATTTTAGCACGGTCACCCGGTTCCCGAACGGCAGATTTAATAACGACCGTATCATCATAAATTTCAGGAACTTCCATTTCAAAAAGCCGTTTCAAAAGTTCCGCCGAAGCCCGTGAAACTCTGATTTGGGGACCTTTCGGGTCTTTGGTAATATCTGAAATCACTACCCGAATTCTTTCCCCTTGGTTCCAATTTTCGCTTCGGACCTGTTCATTCTTGGATAACAAAGCTTCTAAATTGTTGCCTAAATCGATTATCATATCGCCGCGTTCAAAACGCTTGACTGAACCGTTGATCAATTCGCCTTTGCGGTCAATATATTCTTCATAAACTTTGTCCCGGACAGCCTCTCGAACTTTTTGCACCAAAATTTGTTTAGCGGTTTGGGCAGCAATCCGTCCTAAATCTTCAGTTGGCAAAGGCAATAAAAGCATATCACCGATTTCGATTTCATCTCCCGCAAGTTCTTGTGCTTCTTCCAAAGAAAGTTCAGAAGACGGATTTTCAACTTCTTCGACGACCTCTTTTTGTGCTGAGATTTCAATCACTCCATCTTCGTCATTCCAATCGACTTGGATGCTCTCACCGGTTTTATCTTGTGATTTGAATTGTTTACGAGCCGCTGCTTTCACTGCGTCTTTCATCGCTTCAATCACCATATCACGGTCTAACCCGTGTTCTGTGCATAACGCTTCAATACTTTGCCCGATTGATGTCATAACTTTTTTTGTTAATGGTTAATGGATATTACTTTATCTGATTAACTTTTACCCTTTACCTTTTAACTTTTAGCTCTTCTAAATTCTTCCTCAATGTCAATTTCCAAATTTGCCTTGGCGACCATTTCAAATAGAAATTTTATCTCGCCCTTGGACTTATCGGAAAGAATAATTTCTTCGCCGTTGACGGCTTTGATCCGACCACTAAAACTCTTTTGTCCGTTGATTGGCGTTTTAGTCTTAACTTTTGCCAGATTGCCAATAAATTTTTCAAAATCTTTTAAGTTGTATAGTTCACGCTCCAAACCGGGCGACGAAACTTCCAACATATAATCTGGCGAAATAAAATCTGATTTGTCTAAGATCTCGCTGATCGCATAACTAACTGCAGCACAATCTTCGTGCGAAATCCCTTTTGGTTTATCAATAAAAATGCGGATAATCGGATTTTTTACCGAACCGACAACTTCGGCTTTGACCAGTTCCAGATTATGTTTATCTGTTACTTTTTCGGTAATTTCATTGACCTGTAATGTCAATTGTTGTTTATCCATTTGCTTTTAACCAAAATAAAAAGTGGGCGCGAACCCACCGAGTAACGTCCCACGCACTGTAGGAAACGAATATCATACACGATTATTAAATTGGATACAAGCCTTTATCGTGCATCCTTTTTGGAAAGATTAAACGAGGTCTCAAGCTCAGTGAACTTATTTTCTAGTCTGGCTATATTATCTTTGGAAGCGTTTTTAGCAAAACTATCCAAGAGCGTAGCAAATTCTCTGGCAAATCCCGCACATTTGGTTGCATTTTGGCTGGTTGGGATTTCTCCTCCGCCGGATTGGGATTGGACTGTTTTCTTAGCTTCTGCAATCCCCCAATGGGAAATCCGCACAAAATCTGCTTTTCGATCTTCGATAATCCATCCTTCCTGGTTCAACCGGTCAAAGATTGCCGGATAATTTCCGTGAAGCCCTAATCTCTTGACTAAATCTTTGAAATCAACAGATTTTGAATCTTTTCCCTCAGTCACTTCTAAAAGTCTGACTAAAACTTCATGATACGCATCCATAACTTAGATATTTGAATTGAATTTCGCTTTTTTTTCAACTCCCAATTTATCAAAAGCTAATTTTGCCGCTCCTAAAATGCCGGCATCATCGCCTAAAACAGCTTTATTGAGTTTAGCACGAAGTCGCGGTTCCCGATATGTTCTGGCTTCAACCTGCTCCTGAAGATGCGGCATAAACAAATCCCATCCTGCCGCCGCGCCACCACCAATGACGATAACCTCTGGATTTAGAACATTTATCAAACCGGCTAAAGCAATTCCGAGATAAAAACCCTGCCGCCGAAAAACTTCTAAGGCTAATTCATCGCCTTCTAAACCTGCTTCATAAACATCTTTTGAAGTCAGACGAGTTTTAAAATGCAAACCTGATTTTGGATATTGAGCTGTCAATTCTTGGGTTTGGCGAACAATGGCCGTCGCCGAGGAATATTGTTCTACACATCCGCGACTTCCGCAACCGCAAGGAGCGCCAAATGGTTCAACACAAATATGTCCGACTTCTCCGGCAGTTCCGTCAACTCCGCTTAAAACCTTGCCGTTTATGATTATTCCGCCACCAACCCCAGTTCCAAGCGTAATACAAATTGAATTTTCAAAGCCTTTTGAGGCTCCCATCCAATTTTCCCCAACGCCTGCTGCATTAGCATCATTTTCTAAAATTGTCTCAAGATTGAGTTCATTTTCTAATGCCGCAACTATCCGAAATCCATCCAATGCCGGAACATTCGGAGCTTTTAAAATAATCCCTTTTTCAGAGCTTACCGTGGCTGGGGCCGCCATAGCGATTGCCAAAACTTTACCCAACTCTTTCACATTTTCGCGACATTCGTTTGCCGACTCGACCATTGCCCGAACGATTTCATCAGCACGGTCGACTTTAGGGGTGTCCCGTTTGGTGCGATAGAGAATATTTCCCTGGCTATCAATCGCCGCCATTCGTAAATTTGTGCCGCCTAAATCACAAGCTATGACAATTTTTTTATTCATTTTCAATTTTTGAAAAAACAATTTTAATTGGGGTTTTCAAAATTTTCTTATTTTTAAGTTATGTTAATCGCTTAAATTAGGAACATTACCTAAAACAGTCTTTTACCTATTTTACTTTATTACTTCTCAACTACTTTCGACCAATCATATCCAATCCAACTGCAGTCACTAAGATAGAACCTTTGATTATATCCTGTAAATAATCCCGAACATTTAGCAAAGACATCCCATTATCTAAACTCGACATAATCAGAGCTCCCAACATTGCGCCAAAAATCGTTCCGCGCCCACCCATTAAAGAAGCTCCGCCAATGACACAGGCAGCGATTGCATCCAATTCTTTCAAAACGCCTGCGTCAGGTGCCGCACTGCCAACCCGTGCCGTAAAAATTAAAGCCGCTACCCCAACTAAAGCACCTAACAAAGCATAGACTTGTAAAATCTTTTGTTTATTGTTAATGCCCGAAAGTCGCGCCGCATCAGGATTGCCGCCAATAGCATAGAGATAACGCCCAAAGGTGGTGTGGTTGGTAATAAAAACGCCAAGTAAGGCGACAACCAATAAGATCAACACCGAAATTGGAATTCCAGCGTAGGAATTCATTATGAAAATAAAGGCTAAAATTGCTCCGATTTGCAACAAAGCGCCGGTAAAGATTTTAGTCTGACTGGCACCTTCGCCCACATAATTTTTTAGTTCTTGCAGTTGACTAAAGGCTCGCCAACAAACGAATAAAATTGCAACTCCAGCTAATATCCATCCAACCATCGGGTCAATATACGATTGTCCGATTTGTTTAAACGCCGCATCTGCCACCGGAACCGTTTCGCTATTGCTAATTCCTTTAATTGCGCCACGCCACGCCAACAATCTGCCTAAAGTTACAATAAAAGCCGGAATATTTGCATATGCAACCAAAACTCCGTGAAACAAACATATTAAAACACCGATGACAATGGCAGTTAAAAGGGCCGGAACCAACCCAAGTTGATAATTGGTCAAAGCGATCGCCGCACAACCGCCTGCCAAACCTAAAATCGAACCAACCGACAAATCAATATTCCCTGAAACGATGACCATCAACATTCCGACAGCGATGACTCCGGTGACTGCCGTTTGCATCGTCAGATTTGATAAGTTTAATGGCGTCAAGAAAATGCCACCTGTTTTGAAATGAAAAAAGATCCAAATCAACGCCAACGCTGCAATCATCGTGTAAGCACGAAGCACCGATGTTTCAATCTTAAAGCCTTTTTTTTCTGCTGTTTCACTCATAATTTTTCTAAATGATAGATTATTTTGCCGTTTGCTTTTGGTTTACCTGGTAGCTGTCGCAGCAGCCATAACTTTTTCCGGAGAAGCCTCTTGGCGGGTAAATTCGCCTGTCACATGTCCCTCGTGTAAAACCATCACTCTGTCCGCCATTCCCAAAACCTCGGGTAATTCGGATGAAACCAAAACAATTGCCAAACCCTGTTTTGCTAAATTATTAATTTGGGAATAAATTTCCTGTTTTGCCCCCACATCGATTCCACGAGTCGGTTCGTCCAAAAATAGAACTTTCGGATTAGTTAAAAGCCATTTTGCCAGCACAACCTTTTGCTGATTTCCGCCGGAAAGTG
>DAORIL010000446.1:0-5803 GCA_035438525.1 Pyrinomonadaceae bacterium | reverse complement strand
AAAATGCGGATGCACGACACATTAGCCAAAGAAAATTATCATCTGATTACCGATGAACGGGTAGAAGCAATTATTCGCCCTTTGAGCGCAGCAGACGCGCATAATTCGGTGCTGATGACGCTCCGCAATTGGGACGCGAATCGCATCGAAGAAGACGCGCATCTCATCAATCATCAAACTCTGTTAATCTGGGGCGAAGACGATACGGTTGTGCCGATTCATCACGCCGAAAAATTGCATAAATCAATCTTAAATTCCCGAATGGTCGTTTTTCGCCAATGCGGTCACGTTCCGCAAGAAGAATATCCCGAAGGCTTTGTCCAAGTTGTGACCGATTTTTGCCACGATAAAAAAGGAAATGTTGAAACCGGCGGAAATGAACGAATCCGAATGGAAGATTGAGAAAAGATGTGGAAACACGCACCTCAGTAAGGGTGGTTAAATTGCATATCTACAAAAGTTTAGCACACTTGCTCACGCGCGTGTTTCCGCCTTTGATAATTAACGTTTTATTTTGAAACTTAAAAAACGGATGAAAACTTACTATTCCTCGCTTAAATCATTCAATCAGCCTAACTTCTCAAATTGACAAAAACTTGCAATTTCTTACTATTTTTTAGCAAATGCTATCTGCTAAAATGATTTAACATTGAGACGCGTTCGGATTAAATATAGATGAAAAGCAGTTCCAAAATAGTTTTAGCCATTGTTTTAGTAATATTTTGTTCAATAATTTCGTTTGCTCAGACCTCGCTTGAAGACCAAATCCGGCAGGATTTTGTCAAAGAACTGCAAAAAAAGAGAAATAAAGGCAAAAAGACTGCGGAACAAAAAACTGATTCGAATCAAATAATTGCTACCAAAGGAAATCCTCAGCCAAATTCTACCGATGCAAATGATGAAGTAATTACATTTGAAACTCAGCTTGCGCGAACCGATATTTTGGTTTTTGATCCCAAAGGAACTGCTGTTTTAGGCTTAAAGGCGAGTGATTTTTTGATTTCGGAAGACAATGTTCCGCAAGAAGTTGGCACTTTTTCTTTGGGCGATAGTGAAAATATTCCGCGCTCGATTGTGTTAATTATTGATTACAGCGGCAGTCAGCGTCCGTATATCAAAACCAGTGCGGCGGCGGCAAAAGTCTTGGTTGATAAATTAAATCCTAAAGACAAAATGGCAATTGTGACAGATGATGTGGAGCTGATAAATGATTTTACGAGCGATAAAGAAGAACTCAAAAAAAATTTAGATAAAATAGCCAAAAAAGCCGAAAAAGGCGACAAAGGCAGAAGTATGCAATATAGCGCGTTGTTTGCCGTTATCAATGAAATGTTTTCGCCGCAGGACATTCGCCCGATTATTATCTTTCAAACGGATGGTGACCAATTATTTAGCATCAAATCTGCAACCTCTGTTGATCAACCGTTTTCCCCTTTTCAAACCGCCTTTACCGATAAAAAATTGATTAGCTCGATTGAGCAATCACGAGCCACGATTTATTCGGTAATTTCAGGTTATTCCCTTTTAGGATTAAATCAGGAAGAGCAAAGAAAAAAGGCAGCAACAATTATCGAAAAAACTTTTGACAAAAAAGATAAAAGAGCTCCCGAAGATGTTTTTTCCTATGCCAGTGCTCTTTTTCGCCAGCAGAGTTCGATGGCGGGAATTGCTAAACTCTCCGGCGGATTTTCTGAAAATCTGGAAACTCCGGAACAAGCTAACGCGATCTATGAAAACATTTTAACCGGAATTTCCAACCGCTATTTGATCGGCTATTATCCAACTAACCAAGAACGAGACGGGAAACGCCGAACCATCAAAATCACTATCAAAGATCATCCCGAATATACTGTTTGGGGAAGAAAATCATATTTTGCGGCTCCGGCGAAAAAGTAGAAATTTACTTCGTTTAATTAGTAGTATCCCGGATTTTATGATTTAAATCTTTGCGTTCTTTGCGTCTTGTTCTTCGCGTTCTTTGCGTTTCAAACTCTGCTTTAACCGCAAAGAACGCAAAGGTTTCGCTAAGGTCGCAAAGGATTAAAAATCGTTATTTAGTTGGTCAAAAACTTCTCGCTATAAATTGTGAGACACTATCGTTTAGTTTTGTTCGCGCCATCTTTGGCATAATTCTTTTGCCGCATCTTGCCAATTTGGAAAAGTAAATGTAAAGCCTGATTCGAGCATTCTGGTCGGCACAACCCGACGGCTTTTCAAAATTAATTCGGTTTCGGTTCGCATAAAAACTGCACCGATTTCGAGCATCCACTCCATCGCGGGCAAACCAATTTTGGTTCCCCAGGTTTCGCATAAAATTCGCATAAACTCGGCATTCGGAAGCGGATTCGGTGCAGCGAGATTGATTGCTCCATCTAATTCTTCGTGTTCAATCAGCCAATCAACAGAGTTGATAAAATCCTCTTCGTGAATCCACGAAATATATTGTTTTCCATTGCCCGCAGTTCCGCCCAAACCTTTTCGGACTATGCCGAGCAAAGTATCGAAAATTCCGTCACGGTCAGGACTCATAATCATTGCCGAACGCATCAGAATTTTGCGGGTTTTTGGCGTAATTGCCTCGTTTGTAATACGTTCCCAGGTTTTAGCCACATCAATGCTAAAATTCCAAGCCGATGGCGCATTGGGCTGAATATCGTCAATAATTCCCGTAATTTCGTCATTTGGAGCGTCAAAGCGATGAGCATAAATGGTAGCAGTGCTCGATTGAAGCCAAACTTTTGGCGGATTTTCGGATTTGGAAATTGCTTCGCCCAGAACTTTGGTCGAATTGACGCGCGAATCCATAATTTGACGGCGATTCTCTTCGTTATAGCGGCAATTAACGCTTCGTCCCGCCAAATTGATAACGACATCCGAACCATCAATCTCGTTTTGCCAGTCGCCCAAATTTTCCGCATCCCAAGCGACAATTCGCCAATCTGCCGTAGCAGGTTTGCGGCTTAAAATCACAACTTCATCGCCTCTAGCATGAAACTTTCGCGCTAAAACCGTTCCGACTTGTCCTGTTCCGCCTGCGATTACGATTTTCATATTTTTAGTCTAATCTAATTCTAAATCTCTACAAAATTTGAACTAAATTCATTTTCAAACTAAAATCTACGCAAGGTCAATCAATCTATAAACTAAAGGATAAAAAAATATGGCTTTCTTTCCGATTCCGAGTATGCTTTTGCGGCAACTCTATACCTTTAACAGCTTAAAAAATACTGAAAACGGTGTGCAGTTTGCCATCAAAAATCGTTTAACCGACGTGGAATTTTCTGAATTAAAATCAGTCGCTATCAATGGTGTTGAAATCCCTAAAGATAAAGTTACATTTGATTTAGGTGATGGCAATATAATTTCGGCAGACTCAATTTCCGAATCAAATCCGATTCCGTTTCCGCTCAGAAAAGTTGTTTTGGTTAATGTTGCCAACGGAAATTTGCCAACGGGAAAACATAAAATCGAGATTGCCGTTAAAGCCAAAGGCTATGGTTCTTTGAAATTTGATGTAGAAGACGCGATTGCTGAAATTGAAACGCTGGAAGTCCGGATTCCGCGTGATAATGATGATGATTATTCGGAAAGCGCCATCAAAACCCGTCAGGAATTTGTTCATGATTTTACCGGTGCAACTTTTGAACATCTCAAACACTACTCGTTTGATCCGCATATTTTAGCAGGAAATATCGAACATTTTACGGGTGTGGCCCAAATCCCGATTGGTTTTGCTGGACCGCTCAAAGTCAACGGTGAATTTGCCACAGGAGATTTTATGATTCCAATGGCAACTACGGAAGGAACTCTGGTTGCTTCATACAATCGCGGCATCAAAGTTCTAAATTTATCGGGCGGCGTGAAAACTACGGTTGTCGCTGATGCAATGCAGCGTGCTCCGGTTTTTGTTTTTGAGGATGCCCGCGAAGGTCGTAAATTTGTCTCATGGGTGCTGGATAATTTCGCCAAAATCAAAGAAGAAGCAGAAGCGACTTCGAGCATTGCTAAACTCAAAGATATTGACCATTACACTGCCAACAAATTTGTTTATCTCAGATTTAACTACACCACGGGCGATGCAGCAGGGCAAAATATGGTCGGACGCGCAACTTTTGCCGCTTGTAGTTGGATTATTGACGTTTACGAAAAAGAAAAGATCAAACATTTTTATCTTGAATCAAATTTTGCGACGGACAAAAAGGCTTCGCAGGTCAATATTATGCGGACTCGCGGCAAACGTGTGACCGCCGAATGCACCGTGCCGAGAAATGTTTTGATCGAACATATGCGCGTCGAACCGGAATCTTTGACCTATCATTCGGGTGTGGCAAATGTCGGCTCATTTCTTTCGGGTGCGAATAACAACGGCGCACATTCCGCCAATGGAATTACCGCCATGTTTATTGCCACCGGACAAGATGTAGCCAATGTTTCGGAAAGTTCGGCAGGCATTATTTATTCGGAATTGACACCCGAAAAAGATTTATATATCTCGATCACAATTCCCTCCCTGATTGTTGCCACTTACGGCGGCGGAACAGGTTTAGCCACTCAAAAAGAATGTCTGGAAATTTTAGGCTGCTATGGACGCGGCGGCGTGAACAAATTAGCCGAAATCATTGCCGGAGTTGTTCTGGCGGGTGAAATTTCTTTGGCTTCGGCAATCTCGTCAAGTGATTGGGTTTCGAGCCACGAAAAATACGGACGGAACAGGTAATCAGTAGAGCGAGCGGTAGCGAGCAGTTTGAGGAATTCAATTATTGAATAAAACTGCGATTATTGTTAAACCCAATCAAACTAATATCCCGAGATGCTCACTACCGTTCGCTATTCTGATTCCAGGATTGTATTTTTATGAATTCAGACTGGAATGATACAGGGATTCCTTTAGCTTATCTCATTACTTTTCGGTGTTATGGAACGTGGCTTCACGGTGATGAACGAGGTTCAACGGATGAGTTTAATAACGTCTTTGACACTCCCTTTCTTCCCTCAAATCCAAAATGGCTTGAGTTTAACAGGTCGTTACTTAAGAATAAACCTGTTGAATTAAACGCCCAAAGAAGAAATTCTGTAGAGAAAGCCATCCGTGAAACTTGTCAAAAGAGAAACTGGGGATTATTGGCAGTAAATATTCGCACTAATCACGTTCATGTTGTAGTTAATACAGGAAACCGAAATCCTAATCAATCGCTAATTGCCTTCAAAGCGAATGCCACGCGTCAAATGAGAGAAGATAAGATTTGGAATTTTGAAAATACTCCTTGGGCGGAGAAAGGCAGTAAAAAATGGCTCTGGAATGAAAAATCTGTTGAAATTGCCATTGATTATGTTATCAATGGTCAAGGCGAGGAATTACCTAAGTTTGATTAAGAGTAGGACAGAATCAGTATAGTGAGCGGTAGCGAATCTTGCTTATTCCTGCGAATATAAAATTTAATCCTGCTCACTACCGTTCGCTATACCGATTCGGAAAAATCTTTCACGTTGAAAAAGAAGATAAACCGTAAACAAAAAAAGCGAGCGGCATTGGCACCGCTCTTGGCAGGTCTAAAATAGACGGGGGTAGTTAGACGGGGGATAATTATCGCAAACCGGTTGCCTGCGATATGGTTGGTGGGTAGTAAAATTTTCTGGTTGTTTTCATTTGCACAGCATCAAATTTTTGTCTTGCGCCGCAGTGCAAACACGCCCGATACGATTCTTTTCCATTAGTGAACGGACGGCTTAGATCTTTATGCCAGCAACCGAATAATTTAGCGAAAACTCCAATTTTTTCGCCGAAAACAGCTTCGGTTTGGTT
>DAORIL010000445.1:0-5803 GCA_035438525.1 Pyrinomonadaceae bacterium | reverse complement strand
GTCCATTCTTGGTTAACAAAAAAGTAGAGTTTTTTCTTGTTTTCGAGGACTCTGGGTATATAAATCGGTCCGCCGATTGTGTATCCAATATCTTCCTGATCAGAGATTGGTCGGGCAGGCGGCGTAGCACTTGTGCTTCGGTTATTTTCAAAGGTATTAGCATTAAGTCCTGTATGACGACGATAATAATAAAATGAACCATGAAAATCTTGTGAACCGCTCCGCGTTACAGCAATGATTTGTGCGCCGGATGAACGCCCATATTCAGCTTGTGATGATGAAGTTACAAGTTTGAATTCGCCAACCGAATCAAGCGGAATTCTCGAAAGTTGAGCATTGTTACCTGTGTCAACGCTGGTAATGCCATCAATTTGAACATTATTTGAATTAGTTCGAACACCGTTGACACTAATACCGTTACTATCTGAGCTATTACCGTCTCCCGCACCATTGGCAACTACCCCTGGAGCTAAGGTGGCGAGATTAATGTAACTACGGGTTTTAACCCCGAGATTACGGATTTGCTCGCCTTGAATCCCAAAAGAACGCTCTCCACTATCGGCTTGGATAAGTGTAGCTTCCGATTGAATTTCGACAGTTTCAGTCGGTGCACCAACTTCTAAACTCAAATTACCCAGCGACAATTTATCGTTTGAAACAAGTGTTACGCCCTTACGCTCTTGTTTTTTGAAACCATTAGCCTCAATTGTAATTGTATATATTCCGGGTTGAACAATAGCAAAAACAAAACGTCCTTCGCTATCTGTGGTTGCGGTCAAGGTATAATTTTTTCCTTCTTCCGTTACTTTTATGGCGGCATTTGCCACTGAAGCCCCTTGTGGATCAACTACAGTTCCGGTAATTGAACCACTGGTCGTTTGTGCCAAATTTACTCCGACGCAAAGCATCAAAAGTAAAACCAGTATTGGCAATTTTCTCTTACACATATTGGATATTCTTCCTCCTGAAAACTAAAAATAATTGCAGTTAAAATTAATTTTGATAAAGCCCACTAAAGACACCTTAACTCTTTGTGACTCTGACATTTAAATAAATTATTAGGGGGTTAGCTGGTTATCAAATCGTTTTGCCAAAACGATTTGCCAAAACGATTTGGTAAACAATCTAGCATTCATTTATGAGCAAGTCAATAAGAAATTTTATTAGTTATGTGAAAAAAATTAATGATTGCCAAAAATGCCTTTTGATAAAAAGCCAAATGTCTTGATTTGATTATTTTTGTATGAGAAACTGTGTAAGTGATTAATAAAAGGGAAAAAAACACCTCAAGCACTGGGGAAACTTCATCAGAACGAGGGGTTACATTAAAGGAACTTGCCACTTTGATTGGTTTATCACCAGGAACCGTCTCTGTAGTTTTAAATAATACCAATCGAGCCAACACAATTCCCCAAAAAACTAAAGACAAAATTCTTCAAGCGGCAAAAGATTACGAATACCGTCCGCATTATTTTGCTCGTTCACTCAGAGCCAATCGCAGTTTTACGATTGGAGTAATTACCGCCGAATTAAGTAATGAATATTGTGCGATGATTCTTAACGGAGTAGAATCTGCTTCAACCCAAGAAGGGTATTTTTATCTCAACACCAGTCATTTACATCGTCCCGATTTACTGAGTCATAATTCCCAAATGCTGATCGAACGACAGGTCGAAGGAATCATTACGATAGATACTAAAGTTAATTTTAAGACCAATTTACCAATTGTTGCCATTGCCGGTCACGAAGAAATTCCGGGTGTGACCAATGTTATTCTTAATCATCAAACTGCCGCCGAATTAGGTATTAACCATCTTTACTCGCTTGGACATCGAAAAATAGCTTTAATAAAAGGTCAAGATTTTAGTTCTGATACAAAAATTAGGTTTGAAGCAATAATGGAAGCCGCCGCCAAACGCGGATTAAAGATCGAGGACAATGCAATTGTTCAACTAGAAGGAATTAACCCGTCGCCCGAAGTCGGATATATTGCACTAAATAAACTCTTGGCTAAAACCCGAGACTTTACTGCAATTTTCGCTTTTAATGATATGTCGGCAATTGGGGCGATCCGTGCTTTACAGATTGCCGGTTTTCGAGTTCCCGAAGATATTTCGGTGGTAGGTTTTGATAATATTCATTTCGCCGAGTTTAACTCTCCTCCTTTAACTACCATTCGCCAACCGCTTTTTAGAATGGGCGAGATTGCCGCTCAAACACTTCTTAAAAGACTTGATAAATCAAATAATAACGAAGAAATTCCACATACATTGAGCGTTGAACCTGAACTGATCGTTCGGAATTCTACCGCACCAGTCTCCAATAGTTAGCTCAAAACGGCGTAAGTTGCGTCTCTTTCCTGTTATGAATAATTCGACTTTACAAGTAATTATCAATGAAATCTCACCAATTTTGAACGGACAAAAATTTGGCAAAATATTTCCGCTTGGCAGACTCCGATTTGTGATAGATTTTCGACTTAATGAAGGAAATTATTTATTTCTCAGCCTTGAACCTTTTGCTCCGCGCATCTATTTGACCAAAGCTAAGTTACGCGATTTGGAAAAGCAATCATTGAATCCGAATCCATTCATTCAAATGCTTCGTAAACGGCTTTCAAACGCAGTTGTCCAAAGCATTTCAAAAGATGAAAATGAGCGCATTGTTCGTTTAAAATTGCTATCAAATGACGAGTTTGAGGGGATTAAAAATTACACTTTGGTTATTCAATTAACCGGGCGTTCGGCAAATTTATTTTTGTTGGATGAAAAGGATTTTGTCCTCGATTCCCTTCGCGAAAATCAAGGTAATGGACAAATTATTGCCACCCGCTATGCTCCGCCTGTGGGCGAAGCACACACACGCAATCTCGAAGACACACAAGTTTTCCCACAAGGTAATTTTGAAACTTTATCCGAAGCATTAAGCTATTATTATCAACAAATTGAAGCCGAAAAAGAACGGCAAAATCAAATAAAATCCGCTGAAGCAAAATTGCGTCAGGAGATTACCAAACGCGAAAAATTGCAAAAAAAATTGGTGCAGGATTTGGAAAATCACGGTAATGCCGAAAGTTGGAAACGATTGGGCGATTTACTCCTCGCAAATCTCGCAAATGCTGTCAGAATTGATGATACAGTATTGGTGACAGATTATTTTGATGATTCTGCGCCAACCGTTGAAATTGAAGTTGCCGAGCATTTAAGTTTAACCGAAGCCGCTGAAAAGTTTTTCAAACGCTATACCAAAGCGCGAAATGCCAAACTGGCCTTAGAGCAAAGGATCGAGCAATTAAAAACCGAAATTGCCGGATTTGAAGCTAAAAAACTGGAACTTGAAAAAGCGGTTTCGGAGCAAAATGTGTCCGAATTTTTGCCGGAAAAAGTCGAAGAAAAATTAAACAAATCAAAAGAAAAACAAGCTGATAATATCAAAGGAGCGAGACGTTATATTTCGAGTGACGGCTGGGAAATTTTAGTTGGAAAGGCTTCTAAAGATAATGATTTCTTAACTTTCCGCATTGCTAAATCGCTCGATTTTTGGCTCCACGCGGCGGATTACGGCGGTTCGCACGTTGTGGTCAAAAATCCAAATCGGAGCGTTGAAATTCCACACAAAACTTTGCTCGAAGCCGCACAACTTGCTGCCCAATTTAGCCAAGCCAAAGAACAACCGAAAGTTGCGGTCAATTACACGCAAAGAAAATTCGTCAATAAGCCAAAAGGCGCAGTCGCGGGATTGGTCAGTCTTTCGAGTTTTAAGACGATTTTAGTTGAACCGAAAGAATCACTTGAGCGAATCTAAAAACAGATTTTCAACGCAAAGGCGCAAAGACGCAAAGGGAAAACAAAGCAAAAATTAAAAAGCATTTAAAAAACTTTGCGCCTTTGCCACTTTGCGTCTTTGCGTTAAAAAAATCAATCTTTCAAACGACTAGCCTTGCGAGCTAAATCAATAAAATCATTTCTGTAACCTTTCAAATCATTGCTTTTAGCCGAATTTGCCAAGCTCATCACATTATCAAAATTTGCCGAACCTTTGAAACGTGAATCACGCATCAGCAACCCAAATTGAGCCACAGACGAAGCAAACTTCAAATTATCGGAAGCAGATTCGATGGATTTATTTTGGTCAATCAACCCAATCGTCAGCAATTTTGAAGTATCTTCCTTGGGCTCTTTGTAACGAAGCTTAACGGTCAAAAGTTCGTTATTGAAACTGGTTTCGGAAGGTTGAACTTTGGAATATTTTAATTCAATTCCATCATTTTCGACTTTTTGACCTGCCGGAACTATTTCGTAAAGTGCTGTCACCGAATGACCTGCACCGATTTCACCCGCATCTTTTTTGTCATCGTTAAAATCTCGATTTGCCAGTAAACGATTTTCGTAACCAATCAAACGATAACCTGCAACTTTCGCCGGATTAAATTCGACCTGGATTTTGACATCTTTGGCAATCGTGTAAAGCGTTCCCGCGACTTGTTGACCGAGTGCTTTGCGTGCTTCTTCTTGTGAATCAATGTAGGCGTAATTTCCGTTGCCTTTGTCGGCAAGTTTTTCCATCATCGAATCATTCAAATTGCCTGTTCCAAAGCCTAAAACCGAAAGAAAAATATTGCTTTGGCGCTTTTGTTCGATCATTTTGACGAGTTCATCATCGCCCGTTAAACCGACATTAAAATCGCCGTCAGTAGCCAAAATTACGCGGTTGTTGCCGTTGGAAATAAAATTTTCTTCTGCAATTTTGTAAGCGAGTTTGATTCCCTGTCCGCCGTTGGTTGAGCCACCCGCTTCTAATCTGTCGAGCGAATTTAGAATCTCATTTTTGTCATTGGTCGAAGGCAAAGCCAAACCACTTGAACCCGCATAAACCACAATTGCCACACGATCTTGCGGTTTTAATTGATTAACTAAAATTTTCAAACCTTGTTTAAGTAGAGGCAATTTATCAGGTGAATTCATCGAACCCGAAACATCCAAAAGAAAAACTAAATTTGTCGCCGGAGTGTTATCAAGTGCAACTTTTTTGCCTTGCAAACCAATCGAAACGACTTTATGTTTGGCGTTCCAAGGGCAGTTTGCAACTTCATTCGTCACCGAAAATGGAACATTTCCAACAGGTTGCGGATAATCGTATTCAAAATAGTTGACCAATTCCTCGATGCGAACGGCATCTTTCGGCGGTAAATGTCCGTCATTGATAAAGCGTCGAACATTGCTGTAAGAAGCCGTGTCAACATCAATCGAAAAAGTCGAAAGCGGTGCTTGCCGCGTTTCTAAAAAGGGATTTTCGTTAATTTCGGCATAGCGTTCGCCATTGTTTTTGGTATCTTCTTCATACGCAGAATCTTTGGCTGTGCTACTGGTGTTTGCCGCAGAACTGGAGGCATTTGACGCATACGCCGGAGTTGCGTATGGCATTGGTGCACTTGATTTATTTGAGTTCTGGGCAGCTTCTTTACTGGCTAAGTCGCCGCCACAACCTGAAAACAATATACTAAATACCAGCAAAGCTGATACTAAAAAACTAATTCTTATCTGTCTCATAGTTTCCTCCAAAATAGAAAAATGCAAGTTTGGGACTTGTCGAAGCGTAGAACGATTTGACAACCTAAACTTGCAGATATTTTGAAGAAAATTTATTTAATTTTTGTCGTTATTAATCGAAATTGGAACTGCAACCTTTGAATCAAAATTTGGAATCGTGTTTTCTTGATAATCACTTTCAAACTCGGCAGTTACAAATATATTTCGCAACGATTTAAGTTCTGTTAATCTCTTAATTTCAAGTAAATTTGTAT
>DAORIL010000444.1:0-5808 GCA_035438525.1 Pyrinomonadaceae bacterium | reverse complement strand
ATTGTTTCGCCATTGATAAATGCCATAACCTCCGGTTTGTCTGTCTGTTCCAATAATCCAAACCGAGCCGTTCGCACTGACTGCAATATCTGTCGCTGCACCGGGTTTTTGCTGCCAGTCGCCATTTTGGGAAAAAGCTATTTGGCTAATAATAATCAAGTAAATAGATAGGAAAATAAGTTTTTTCATAGTTGCTCCGATTATTCTATTTTATGAAATAACATACCGACTCGTCTTTGATGAATCAATTTCCAGTTTCGTTAGCCGAAAATTAATGTTCATCAAATTGTTGATAAAAACACAAGTTGTCTCAAATTGAAGTCAGAATAATTTTGAATAAATGATACTATAAAACTCAATTAAACGGATTTATTTTGTCCAAAAAAAACAAACAATAGAGTATTTTATGTCATTAGTTGTAGTAGATGTTGAGTCAGACGGAGCAATTCCGCACAAATATTCGATGGTCTGTTTTGGTGCGGTCGTGGTTGAACCGAGTTTATCCAAAACTTTTTATGGCAAAACTCGTCCGATTTCGGATGAATGGGACCTTCAAGCCTTAGCAATCAGCGGATTTTCACGCGAAGAGCATTTGACTTTTGATGATCCAGCCGAAGTTATGTCCGATTTTCGGGTTTGGCTTTATACTAATGTGAATGATCGTCCGATTTTTATTTCCGATAATCTGGCTTATGATTGGCAATGGATAAATTATTACTTTCATTATTATATAGGTAAAAATCCGTTTGGTTTTAGCGGACGGCGCATCGGAGATTTGTATTCAGGATTAGAAAAAGATTTTTTTGCCGGTTCAAAGTGGAAAAAGTTTCGCCGAACTACGCACACGCACAATCCGGTTGATGACGCTTTGGGCAACGCCGAAGCCCTTTTGACAATCAGAGAGTTAGGCTTGAAATTTCCGTTTTAATAAAGAAAAATAAATGCCGTTCAATAATTTCGTCAAAATTACTTTGAGGAGCAAATTTTAATGAAAAATTACTTGCCACTGATTGTGTTGCTTGTTTTTTGTTTTGCCTGTAACAAATTCAGTTCATTTGAAAATACAAAGTCTTTAGATACATCAAATAAAACAAATAGCAACATCGCCGCCTCAAACAAGACGAATCGTCCGAGCAATCAAGAATCCACGCCAAAAAACGAAAGTCCATTAGTCGCACTCAAAAAAATGAAGGGTAAGTATCAATATGAGATAAAACTTTGGTCAAACCCGGAGATTGGTCAGCGTCTGGAAAAAATGATGGGCAAAGATTACGCTGCGATGAAAAAGTTTTGGAATGTCGAAACTCCTTTGGACATCGAAGGCAATATTTTGCGTTTAACCGGATGTGAAGCGCATAATTGCGGCGGCAATCAATATGAGATTTTTATGGATGCGGAAAACGATAACATCAATGTCTATCATATTTTAAATGAAACCTTGAAATCTTATAAAGAAAAAGGAGAAATCAAACTCCCGAAAAAATTTGCAGAAGAGTTTGAATCGGATACCTTCGGCGTTAAAAACAAATAACCTGGCAATAATATTTATGAAAATTTTTCAATTAGCAATTGGGTTTATGTTTTTACTTTTTGCTTTTGATTCTTTAAGTCTTGCTCAAAAAAATAATTGTGATTGCAACCTTGCGTCCGAAAAAGATGTTCCTCTGGGTGGAAATATGGTTATTACTGAAAACGCGGGTAAAATAAAACAAATTAAAGGCTTAATAACTTATGGATCTAATGAACAAAGATTTGAAGATGTTGTTGTTGAAGTTTTTGAAGTAACCAAAGAAGAAAAGCAAAACATCAAAGAAAATGCTTGGAGAATTGCCGATAAAAAGCCAAGAAAAATTGCGTGTATTACAGGGAAGACAGGACAATTTTGCTTTAAGAATCTATTAAAAGGGGTTTACGTTTTAAGAATCGGCACGAGAACAAGACTTGTCGAATATTTTAACTATTTTTTTGTAATTGTAGAATTAGATACAAAAGAGGGTAAAAACAAAGACATAAAGGTCGTATTAGAGTTAGCTACTTAATTTTTATGAAAATTTTTCAATCAACACTTACTTTTATTTTTTTACTTTTCATTTTGTGCATCAGCACCTTTTCGCAAACCGAGCCGAGAGCGGCGGCGGCTTGGCAAGT
The DNA here is from genome assembly GCA_035438525.1 of Pyrinomonadaceae bacterium. Classification (GTDB taxonomy): domain Bacteria; phylum Acidobacteriota; class Blastocatellia; order Pyrinomonadales; family Pyrinomonadaceae; genus JAIBCC01. The sequence continues at coordinate 3,660 of DAORIL010000444.1, read as the reverse complement.
CAAAAAATATGATATTACCGCATCAATCTCCGACAGATTTTTAAATGCCAGTGCAACTTTGAACCTGCAAAATATTGGTAATGCTGCCGGTTCGCGTTTAACTTTGCGGATTAGCGAGTTTGCTGAAATTTCTGCGGTTCAATTAAATGGTGCAACTGCAACTTTTAATAAAATTCAAAATGAACCGCTCGGCGGGAGCCGTAATTTACAAAGAATAACGGTCAATTTGCCTGCCATTCAACCAAACGCAACTTTTACGGTCAAAGTTGATTATCGCCTGAAGGTTGATGAAAATTCTGGATTAAATGCTATTTCTCCGCTTGGCTCACAGTTTTTACCGCTTTCATTTTGGTATCCGACTCCGAATAGTCAATATGCGCCGAAAGGGGCTGACTTTGCTCCATTCAACTTAAATTTAAGTTCTTCTGAAACGGTAATTTCATCAGGAACTGCCAATGGGACGAATTATGAGCAAAAACTCAACGGACAACCATTTTTTATCACAGGTAGTTGGGATTTGGTTGATGTCAAAGGGATTACGGTTTATTTGCCAAAAGGCGCAGGAGATTTTGAAAAGCAACGCGCTACCGAATTAGCTAATTTAATATCCGAAGCCTCAAATTTTACTGCCAGTTTGTTGGGACCTGCTCCTAATCTTCCGATGCGAATTGTTGCAGTCCGGCGCGGTGCGGGATTTTCTGATTCAGGCACCCTTTTATTGGACTACGCCGCTTTTCGCCGTCAAAAAATTGATTCAAATACAGTAATGACCATTGCCGATTCGGTTGCCAAAATCTGGCTTGGCAATGCAAAGCTGGTTAAAGGCGAAGGTTATGGCGTGATTCGGGAAGGTTTGTCGCGTTATATCGCCACTCAGTTTATCGAAAAACAATTTGGGAAAGAATCGGCTGATGCCGAAAGATTCAGACAATATGGGGCTTATGCGACAGTTGCCCGCAGCGATTCACCCTTCAATTTAATTTCGCCGCTGGATAATTCATATTTTTCGTCAGTGGCTAATAAAGGTGCGATGATTTGGCGACTTTTAGCTAATCAGATGGGACAAGCCAATTTATTTAATTATTTCAAAACTCCCGAAAGCCTTACTTTATTGGGAGTCCGAACCAGTTTTTCCAATACCTATGAAGTGCTTGATTTTCCGACTAATAATGTAACGGATACAAATTTACTGGTTGGTCTTCCGCAAATGAGCGGAGGGGTGGCGAAAGTCGCGGTGCGAAATACAGGAAGCATTGCGGCCAATGTTAATGTTGTTGCAATTACCGATAAAGGCGAAAGATTAGTTGAAAAAACTGCTGTGATGCCGAAAAGTTTTGGCGAAGTTGTTTTTAAAACTACTGCAAATATTATCCGCACCGAAATTGATCCCGAAAAATATTATCCGCAGACAGATTATTCGGATGATGTTGCGCCGCGCGAATTTGTGGATAGTAATCCGATTGTTGCAGTCAAACGTGCTTTTGATAAACAAGACTTTGCCACAGCAGAGAAGAACGCCCGCACTATTTTGCAAAATAATCCGCGACTGGATGAGGTTAGAACGTGGCTTGGTCGTGCGTTGTTGGCGGAAAATAATTTAACTGAGGCTGAAAAAGAATTCAAAACCACTTTGAATGAAAAATTGCCGACTCCAAATACTATTGCGTGGGCAAATGTCGGATTGGCTGACATTGCTCTTAAATCAAATAGAAATGCCGAGGCGGAAAAATACTTTACCGATGCTATTAAAGATGAAGGCGAATACGGCGCAACTTATGCCGCTCGTTTAGGACGACACAAGATCAGTGCCGGAACTGTTGATGAAAGTGTCAAAAGTTTCTTTAACCAATTTGATAAAGCTGTCGTCTCTGCTCGTAAAACCGAAGTTGAGGCTTTAATCCTAACCGGAGAAATTACACGATTTGCCGGAGGTGTCGTTGGCGGACAACCCGAAAAATGGGAGACACAGGTTTTAAGAACTGAAAAAATAGATGCTAATCACACGTTGGCTGAAATAAGTTTGACGGCAAAGCGTCTTGGAACTGAAAATATTGAAACAGGAACCGCGGTTTTTGTTTTAGCTAAAGTCGGAAATAGTTGGAAACTTGCCGGAGTTGAATCTTTTGAGGTTCGTTAATTATGAAATGTAAATTCTTTTTATTGATTTTTATTAGTGTGGTTTTTGCTGGAGTTAGTTACGGACAAAGTAAAAAGCAAGGTAAAGTTTGCGGCGATCCAAACGTCAAATGTCGGACGGGAGAGATAAATTTTGAATCTTACGAAATCCCGTTTGAAATCCCGCGGAATTATATTGTCGCTGAATCTGAATGGTTCTACGCTATTGTTCTAAAAAGTAGTAAGCCAAAAGAATCTGAAGATTGCGAAACCCAGATCACCGAAACTGAGCGTCTGGCAGTGCAAAAGCTTTTCCCTAGTAATAAGGTTTTTGCCCACAAATGCGACGAGCCGGGCTTACTATATTATAAGGGCGTAGCCTTTAACACCGTTTTCTTAGCCGTTTATGGCGGCAAAACTCTAGCAGAGGCTAAGAAATTTCTCAAGATTGTGAAATTCTCCGGCAAATTTGAAGGGGCATATATTAAGAAACTTCAAGCCCAATTCAATGGAACTTAAAAATGGAAATTACTGAACGAGCAAAAAAAGTAAAACTTCTTCTAATGGATTGCGATGGTGTTTTAACCGATGGACGGCTTTATTTCAGCGAAAATGGTGAGATGCTCAAGACTTTTCACGTCCGGGACGGTCAGGGAATTGTCAGTTGGCATAATGCCGGGTTCGTTTCGGGTATTATTTCAGGCAGGAGTTCAAAAATAGTCGAACGAAGGGGAAACGAGCTTGGAATTAAGTTTATTAGGCAAGGCTCAAGTAATAAACTATTAGACTTTGATGAAATATTAGAGGAAACGGGTTTATTAGCAGAGGATGTAGCTTATATCGGTGATGATATACCTGATATACCTTTATTAAAAAAGGTTGGTTTGGCAGCTACAGTCAACGATGCTGCAACAGAAGTTTTGCCAATTGTTCATTATATAACCAAAAACAAAGGCGGAAGTGGTGCCATCAGAGAGCTATGCGATTTTTTGTTAAGGTGTAAGCGCTTGTAAAAGAAGATGTTACAATTCTTTTGCGTCCGAAATTTAGAAAAGAGCCAAACTACGTTTGACAATTCTAAATAAAAAGGTAAAATCTTAATTTGCCTCTGAAACACTAAAAAGAAAAAAGTTGTTTATGAAGTTTGACAAATTATTTTAATTCGCTAAAATCTAAAGTTTCGCTACTCAATAAAGCGACTGTTGAAAAGAGAAAAAGTTGCTTTGAGTGGTTGACAAAATGATTGATAGCAAGTAAAGTTAAAAGTTCGCCCCATAGAACAGGCGAGTGAGGAAAGAAAAAAAATCGCCAAGTGCGGTTGACAAGTTTTGAAAAATAAGTATAATCGAAAGTTCGCTTTGAGAAAAAGTGAATAATCAAAATACAGAAAATTGATATTTGAAAACTAGGAAATAGCGTGTCCATGTGTTAATTCAAACACGTTCGTGATAACGAATTAAAATATATATAAAGCTAGTAAAAAACTTTTTAACGAGAGTTTGATCCTGGCTCAGAATCAACGCTGGCGGCGTGCCTCAGACATGC
>DAORIL010000443.1:0-5815 GCA_035438525.1 Pyrinomonadaceae bacterium | reverse complement strand
TCTCTGGATCTTTGACGAAACTCAGTCCGAAAAAACACCGATTGACGGCGGAGTTTTTGATATTAAAGAAAACGGAGAAGTTTTAATTCCGATCAAAGCTAATCTCAAGTTCAAAAATCCGAAACTTTTTGCTATTACCCGAGAAAAACCGGGCGGTGTCATGGTCTCAGATCGCCAGAGAATCGCCGCAATTGCCAAGGTCACGACTTGAGAATTGTAAAGATTTGTAAAAAATCCATAAAAACAGGTAAATAACCCACGGCAAATTTGCGAAAAACAGATTTGCCTTTTACCTTTTAAAATAACAATTTTGAATACATCTATAAGTATAAGGAGTTTTGCAATGTTAAGGAAGTTCGCCCTTTTTTTCCTGACGTGCGCTTTGTTCGTGCCAATGGCAGTTTTAGGACAAAGTAAAACCGTTTTGCCAAAAATCAATGTTAAAGAATACCAACTGAAAAATGGTTTGAAGGTGGTTTTGCATCAGGACGATTCGACCCCGATTGTTTCTGTTAATGTTTTTTACCACGTCGGTTCAAAAAATGAGTCACCGGGCAAAACCGGATTCGCGCATCTTTTTGAACATATGATGTTCCAGGGGTCAAAGAATTACGAAGTTGATTATTTGAGTTCATTGAGCGAAGCAGGTGCCAGCGTCAACGGAACAACCAACGAAGACCGCACTTATTATTACGAAACCGTGCCGTCAAACTTTTTAGAGCTTGCTTTGTATCTGGAAGCTGACCGAATGGGCAATTTGCTTGATGCAATGTCGCAGGAAAAACTCGACAATCAACGCGATGTGGTCAAAAATGAACGCCGTCAACGGGTTGACAATGTCCCAGGCGGAACTGCTTCGGAAAGAATTCTTGAAGTAATGTATCCGAAAGAACATCCGTATAGTTGGGATGTTATTGGCTCGATGTCGGATCTGTCTGCTGCTTCGATGGATGATGTCAAAGGATTTTTCCGCACTTATTATGTGCCGAATAATGCTGTTTTGGCGATTGCCGGGAAATTTGACGAAAAACAAGCCCGTGCCTGGATTGAAAAATATTTTGGACCGATTGCTAAAGGTGCAGACGTTAAAAAACCAACTCCGACACAACCAACTTTGAGTGGCGAAGTTCGCAAAACCTACGAAGATACTGTTCCGCTTCCACGCCTTTATATGGTTTGGCACGGAGTTCCGCAAGATTCACCGGATGATGCCGCACTTAGCATTCTCGGTAGTATTCTTTCAGGCGGCAGAAGCTCGCGCCTCCAAAGCAATTTGAACTACGGTAAAGAGTTAGTTCAGCAAGTCGGTGCATTTAACGGTTCAAACGAACTTGCCGGAATGTTCCAAATTTCTGCAACCGCCCGTCCACAAAAATCTTTAACCGATATTGAAAAAGAAATTAATATCGAAATCGAACGAATTAAAAACGAACCGCCAACAACTGAGGAAATCAATCGTGCTGTTAATGGTATCGAAGCAAATTCAATTTTCCGTCTCCAAACCGTTTTAGGTAAAGGCGGACAGCTTGCCAGCAATGCAGGATTTAAAGGCAAAGCTGATACCTTCCAAGCCGATTTGGACGAATACCGCAAACTTACTCCGGCAGATATTCAAAGAGTCGCTAAAAAATACTTAACCGGAAATCGCTTGGTCATGACCTATCTTCCGAGCAAAAATCCTGCTCCGCGCACCAATGCTGCCGACAATAAACCAACTACAGCCAGCGGCGGAAAGAAAGTGGATGAAGCCAGACTGAAGGCGCAAAAAGCTGCCTTACCAAAACCCGGACCAAATCCGACTTTGGTTTTACCTAAAATCGAAAAAACAAAACTTTCTAATGGTTTGAATGTTTGGGTTGTCAATCAAAATGAATTACCGATCGTTTCGATGAATTTGGTTTTGAATGCGGGGGCAACGCTTGATTCGGCTGATAAAACAGGTGTCGCTGCGATGACTGCAAATATGCTTAATCAAGGCACGAAAACCCGTTCTGTCAACGACATTGCCAATCAGCTGCAAGAAATGGGTTCTAATGTCAATGCCGGTGCAGGATGGGATGGTTCCAATGTTTCTATGCAGACTTTGACCAAAAATCTTGATAAAACACTGGACATTTATGCCGATGTGCTTCTTAATCCTGCGTTTCCTGCCGATGAGCTCGAAAGGACTCGTCGCCGCGTAGCAGGACAATTTTTACAACAAAAATCTAATCCGACTTTTGTTTCAAACGTAGTTTATAACAAGGTCCTTTACGGAAATCAGCCCTATGGTCGTCAACTTAGCGGTGATGAAAAGAGCATTAAGGCGATGAGCCGCGATGATTTGGTCAAATTCTACGACTCATATTATCGTCCGAATAATGCGACCTTGATCGTAGTTGGTGATGTGACTACCAAAACTTTAGTTCCGCAACTCGAAAAAGCCTTTGCAGGCTGGAAAGCGGGTGGCACGACTGCTCCCACAACTCCGGTTCCGGCTGAATATATGGGACAACCCGGCATTTACATTGTTGATAAACCCGGTGCGGCTCAATCTTCAGTTTCTATCGGTCAAGTCGGAATTTCGCGTGATAATCCTGATTACTATGCGGTTCAGGTGATGAATGCAGTTCTTGGCGGCGGCAGCTCAGGCAGATTGTTTATGAATCTCCGTGAAGATAAAGGCTACACCTACGGCGCATACAGCAGTTTCAATTATCGCCGGAGTCCCGGACCATTTTCTGCTTCGGCTGAAATTCAAACAGGTTCAACCAAAGAAGCCGTAGCCGAATTTATGAAAGAGTTAAAAGGCATTCGCGGTGATATTCCGGTAACTGCGGCTGATTTGGAAACTAACAAACAGTCTCTGATTCGCCGTTATCCAGCAGGTTTTGAAACTGTCCAACAAATTTCAGGACAGCTTTCAAATCTGGTTACCTACGGTTTGCCTGATACTTATTTCAATGACTATATTAACAAGGTCAATGCTGTTACTTTGGCAGATGTTAATCGTGTCGCAAATAAGTATTTGACTCCGGATAAAATGGCGATTGTGATTGTCGGCGATAGAAAAGTAATCGAAGCCAAACTCAAAGAATTAGGCTATGGAATTACGATTCTGGATGCTGAAGGAAATAAAGTTGCTGAATAATTCATTTGGCTAATTAAAAATGGAAAAGAGGCAAGGTTGAAAGACTTTGCCTCCTTTTTTGTAGCTGTGTTTTTTAGCTCAAAAACTTAGTGCATTGACTTTTTCCCGCGAGTGCATTTGCCAGAAAATGGTTACTGCCGCCATTGACTATCCAGGTTTCGATGCCGACTTTTTGACAAATAATCGCGGCTTCAAGTTTTGAATTCATTCCGCCTGTTCCCAATCCCGAATCACGTTCTTCGACCAAACTTCTGGCTTCGTCAATATTCCTAATGTCGGTAATTAGTTGTGCATCAGGATGCAAGTGCGGATTTTTGTCAAAAAGTCCGTCAATATCACTCGCAAGCACTAATAAATCAGCATTAATCAAGGTTGCAACCAACGCCGAGAGTTTGTCATTATCGCCCAAAATAATTTCTTCGACTGCGGTCGTATCATTTTCGTTAATGATCGGAATAAAGCCGTGTTTGATGAGTTCATTGATGGTGTTGAGTGTGTTTTGGCGCGAAGTTTCATTTTCAAAATCCCGATACGTCATCAAACATTGCGCAGTGCGAATCCCGAAATCGCTGAAAATTTCGTGATAAATCCGCATCAAAAGCGGTTGTCCGATTGCCGCCATTGCTTGTTTTGATTCGACCAAGCCATCCCAACCCGAAACTTTGATAAATTGTTTCGCCGTGGCAATTGCACCTGACGAAACTAAAACGATGTCAAATTGATCGCTCAATTCCAAAATTTGCCGACCAATATCTTCAATTTTTCCGCGAGAAATAAGTTTGGTTCCGGCAGTTAAGGTTGATGTTCCTATTTTTAAGACGAGTTTCTTTTTCATTTTCAATAATTTCAACACAAAGGCGCAAAGATACAAAGACGCAAAGGGTAAAAGTAAAAGCTAAAAAGGTAAAAGGCAAAAATAAAAAAGTATTTCTTAAACTTTGCGCCTTTGCATCTTCGCGTCTTTGCGTTAAAAAACAATCTATTTCCTGGTCTGACCATTTCCAAAAATAAACCATTTATTGGTCAATAAATGATTGGCTCCGAGCGGTCCGCGAAAATGTAATTTCTGGGTTGAAATAGCAATTTCCGCTCCTAATCCAAATTCTCCGCCATCGGTAAATCTGGTCGAAGCATTATGAAATACTGCCGCGCAATCCACTTTATTTAAGAATTTTTCGGCAGTTTTCGCATTATTTGTAAGAATTGTAGCTGAATGTCCGCCTGAATATTTATTGATTTTTTCGATGGCTTCATCAATATTTGAAACAACTGCGACCACTATTTTTGCTGCCAAAAATTCTTCAAACCAGGTTTCTTCATCGCCGAATAATCTGACCGAAGGATTGACATAATGAACCGAAGCATCGCCCAAAACTTCTATACTTTCGTTATGCAAAGCATTAACAATTTGTTCAATTTTCTGCTCTAGATCGGGAAGTTTTTCATCAATCAAAACTTTATCGAGCGCATTACAGACGCTCAAGCGGGATTTTCCGTTTATAACGATTTCCAACGCCATTTCAAAATCGGCTTCGCTGTCAATATAGGCAAAATTGTTGCCGCGTCCGCTTACGATGACCGGAACTTTTGAATTTTTAACTACAAAATCGATCAAAACTTCTCCGCCGCGCGGAATTACTACGTCAAATTTTTCACGTTTTCCTTCGATTAATGCTTGTGTTTCTTCGCGGGAAATGTCGAGATATTTGACGAAATCTACATCAACATTATTTTGCTCAAGAGCTTTTTGCCACAATTTGCATAAGAAAAGATTAGTGTTTCTGGCTTCTTTGCCGCCTTTGAGCAAAATTTTATTTCCGGCTTTGAGTGCGATAATCGCGGCTTCGATGGCAACATCAGGACGCGCTTCGTAAATTATTAAAATTGTGCCGAACGGAACGGTGCGGTTTTCGATTCGTAAACCGTTTTCGTGCGTGTGTGTCGAAAGGATTTTGCCAACCGGATCTTCGAGTTTGATGACTTTTTTAACTGCCGAAATCATCTTTTCGACCTTTGTTTCATCAACCTTTAATCTGTCCAAAATTACTGCGTCTTCGCCCGAACAGAGTGTTACATCGCGTTTATTTGCTTCGATAATTTGCGATTTATTTTCGGCGAGCAATTCGGCTAAGGTTTCCAAAACTGCGTTTTTAGTTTCCAAATTCATTATTGATAATATATTCTATTCAAACAGTTACCCGCAATTTGTTAAGTTATGAAAGTTATTTTGTTGAGTTTATCTCTATTATTGTTCGTTACGACAAATCTTTTTGCCCAAGATAAAATCATTATTTTGATGCGTCACGCCGAAAAAGATATTTCGCCGACAGCTGATAAAGCCAATCCGAATTTGACCGAGGTAGGGAAAAAACGAGCGGAAAAATTGCTTGAAGTCATTAAAAAATATCAGCCTGACGAAATCTTTTCAACCAATTTTATTCGCACACGGAGCACGGTAACTCCATTGGCAGTGGATACATACGAAAAATATCGTCTGCAAATTCAAATTTACGATCATACCGAACTTGAGGAATTTGCCAAGAAAATATTGGATTCTAAATCAAGATGTATTGTCGTCGTCGGTCATAACACGACAACTCCGATGCTGGCCAATATTTTGGCTAAAGATAATAAGTTTACGGCATTGGACGAGAGCGAATATGATAAAATTTTCATCATAAAGAT
>DAORIL010000442.1:0-5819 GCA_035438525.1 Pyrinomonadaceae bacterium | reverse complement strand
TCGTCATAGATTTTTGTGCGTAATTTGGAACAGACTCGTTGGAGTTTAACTGAAAGACAGAGTTTTTTGCGTCTGAAAGGGTCAACCGTGACGCTTGATGATTTGGAAGTTCCGCCGGTTTATGTCGGTCGAAAAAACTCGAATGCAGATTTTGAAGCGACAACACAAATTGATTTTCAACCGAAAAACGAAAATGAAACGGCAGGAATTACTTTAAGGCAAAGCGAACGCGCACATTATGAATTTGGAATCCGAAAGAAAGGAAATGAGCGTGAGTTATTTTTGCGATTTGTGATCGGAAGCGTTAGGAATATTGCCGTAACTCAAACAATTCGAAATGGTTTGGTTAAATTAAAAGTTCGGGGATTTCCCAAATATTACCGATTTTCCTATTCAATCGGGAATGATGAATGGGCGGAAATCGGCGGAGTTGAAACCAAACCTTTAGAGGGAGCAGATTTGCAAATCGGACTTTTTGCGAGCGGAAACGGAATCGAAAGTAAGACAAACGCTGATTTTGATTGGTTTGATTACAATTCCGAACCAAAAGACCCATACGCGAATATTGCCATCAACGATCCTACTTTGCCGAAAGGCTACACCATTTTTTCCGTGGATACCGCTGAAAAAGGAATCATTCAAAAATACCCTTTTGTTACGCGTCCAAGTTCCAAAGTTCCTGAAAATATTGAATTCCAAAAAGGCTTGGTTTATGCCAAATACGGCGAGCGCAAAATGCACGTTGACCTTTTTAAACCAAATAAAAAAGGGAAGTTTCCGGCTATTATAATTGTTCATGGCGGGGCGTGGATTACAGGACATTATACGATGGAAAATCCATTAGCAATCGCCCTCGCGCAACGCGGGTATGTAGCAGTAACGGTTGAACATCGCCTTTCCAACGAGAAAAAATATCCGGCACAAATTCACGATTTAAAAGCCTCGGTTCGTTGGCTTCGAGCCAATGCAAAAAGATTTGGAATTGATGAAAAAAGAATTGGCGCAATTGGCGCCTCTTCCGGAGGTCATTTGGTTGCTTTGCTTGGATCCACAAATGATTTGCCGAAATTTGAAGGGGATGGAGGAAACGGCAAATTTACGAGTCGAGTCCAATCGGTGGTTGATATTGATGGCACTGCAACCTTTATTGATCCTGGAAATGTAGCCAAAGAAATCAAGGGTCCATACGATACAAATACTCGGTTGACGGGGTTTACCTTTGCTGAAAATCCGGCAATTTGGACAGAAGCTTCGCCGATAACCCACGTTAATTCAAAAAGTGCACCAACTTTATTTCTGAATAGCAGTTCGTTTCGCCCATTTCAGCAACGCGAAGAAATGGCTGCCAAATTAAATGCTTTGGGAATAACATCAGAAATAATTGTGGTTCCTGATACACCACATCCATTTTGGCTTTTTCGCCCTTGGTTTGATGTAACAGTTAATCGGATAGACGAATTTTTTAAGAAAACGATGAAGTTTTGAAAGTTCAGGAGGTTTAGGAATTTTGTGAAGTAAAAACCTGTTCTTTCTTCCTCACTTTCGTAAACTTTCTTAACTTCCTTTACTGAATTATGATAACTTTTCAACAACACATTGTTCTGGAACAGGCAAATCTGCCGGGAACCCCGATTGAATTACAATGGATGCTTTCCGGTATCGTTCTGGCGACCAAAATGATTCAGGCACAAGTTAGGAGTGCAGGATTGGGTGACATTCTGGGAACATTTGGTGAAACCAATGTGCAAGGGGAAGTTCAACAAAAACTTGATGTTTATGCTAATGAAACTTTAATAAAATGTTTAAGTATTCGGGAAAGTATCGGGGTTATCGCATCAGAGGAAAATGAACATCCGATTGCTGTTCATTACGATTCGCCAAACGCACAATATGCCATTGTTTTTGACCCGCTTGACGGTTCTTCCAATATTGATATTGCGGTCACCATTGGCACAACTTTTTCAATTTTTCGCCGTCCCGAAGGAATTGATACGGATGACGCAATGCAATGGATTTTGCAACCCGGAAGAAAACAAATTGCAGCAGGTTATGTAATTTACGGTTCTTCAACAGTTCTGGTCTATAGTGCGGGAAATGGTGTTCATGGTTTTACCCTTGATCCGTTAGTCGGTTCATATATGCTTACTCACGAAAATATTAGAATGCCGGAACAGGGCAGTTATTACTCTATGAACGAGTCCTATATTGATGAATTTCCTGAAACTTATCAAAGGTTTTTACAGAAAATAAAAAGTGGCGGATTGAATCGTTTTTACTCATCCCGTTTTATCGGTTCATTGGTTGCCGATTTTCATCGGACGTTACTTCGTGGAGGAATTTTTATGTATCCTGAAAACAAAAATTACCTCGAAGGAAGACTTCGACTTTTATACGAAGCAAATCCGATTGCCTTTATTGCCGAACAAGCCGGCGGAATTTCCAGTAACGGTAAGCAATCTATTCTTGATATTCAGCCAACGGAATTGCATCAAAGAACTCCTTTAATAGTTGGTGGAAAATTTGAAATGGAACAGTTTAATTCAACTCTTTTAGAAGTTAAATAATTGAGCAGGTTTTTTCCAGAAAACAACTTCCTCCCAGCATTGAGTTTGAAGTTGTTTGTGAACTAAATGATTGAGAAAAACGGCACTTTTGAGCCATTTAAGCCTTAAATGCGTCAACGTTTTTTTCACCCATAACAACCAATATTAAATGCTTTTGCTCATCATTTTCTAAAGGGATCTCATTTGATTCCAATAGCTTACCATCAAACCAGGTTTCAATAACTCCGGAGCAAATGCTCGAAGGATTTTCCACTTTTATTTGATACAGCGTTTTTTTATAGCGATAATCAATTTCAAAATCTCGCCAATTTCGCGGGATACAAGGTTCGATCTTTAGGATCTCTCCTTGCAAATGAAAACCAAGCATCGTTTCTAGCGCAGCGCGATACATCCAACCTGACGCGCCGGTATACCAAGTCCAGCCGCCACGTCCCACATGTGTATTTTGGGCATAAACATCACCGGCTAAAATGTATGGTTCAACTTTGTATTTGTGCAATCCGGCACGGGTCGAAGCGTGGTTTATTGGGTTGAGTAGGGCAAAAAGTTCACCGGCTTTATCACCATCACCGAGTTTGGCAAACGCCATCAATGTCCAAATTGCCGCATGAGTATATTGACCGCCATTTTCCCGAACACCTGGAATGTAACCTTTGATGTAGCCCGGTTTTAAGGAACTTTTGTCGAAAGGAGGAGTAAATAAAAGAACGATTCCATCACCGCGCCGAACCAAATATTCGTCAACCGAAGCCATTGCCCGTGCGGCTTGATGAGGATTTGCCCCGCCCGAAATTACGCTCCACGATTGGGCGATCGAATCAATTTTGCATTCTTCATTTTCCGCAGAACCGAGCGGTGTCCCATCATCAAAATAAGCGCGGCGAAACCAATTTCCATCCCACGAATTTTTTTCGAGTGCAATTTTTAAATCTTTGATATGTTGCAGGTATTTCGTTTGACGTTCTATTTCGTGACAAAATGGCAAAAAATCGGACACCGTATTGATTAAAAACCAACCCAGCCAAACGCTTTCACCTTTACCGCCGTTGCCGACACTGCTCATTCCATCATTCCAATCTCCTGAACCCATTAATGGCAAGCCGTGTTCGCCGACGGCCAAACTATGGTCAACCGCCCGCGCACAATGTTCAAAAATCGTGGCGGTTTCGGCGGAAATTGTTGGTTGGGTATAAGAATCATCCTGCCCTTCGATGAGCATTGGAGCCTCGATAAATGGCACAATTTCGTCAAGAATTGATTTATCACCGGTTACATTAACATAAAAACTCGTCACAAACGGCAACCACAATAAATCGTCGGAAAATCTTGTCCGCACCCCGCGTCCTGTTGGCGGATGCCACCAATGTTGGACATCGCCTTCAACGAATTGATGTTGGGCAGCAAGCAAAATTTGTTGACGTGTGATTTCCGGTTTGGAATAAACTAAAGACATAACATCTTGTAATTGGTCACGGAAACCAAAGGCACCACCCGATTGATAAAAAGCAGAACGAGACCAAACCCGACAGGCTAAGGTTTGATATAAAAGCCAACGATTGGCGAGCTTATTTAAGGCAACATCGGGCGTTCTAACGGTAATTGTTTTAAGGGTTTCATCCCAATAATCCAAAACTTCAGCGAATGAATTTTTGACGTTCGAGTTTTGACGAAAATGTGAAATTAGTGCTTCGGCTTCAATTTTCGTTTCGGTTTCGCCAATTAAAAAAATGATCTCGCAGGTTTCGTTTGGTTCAAACTCGATGATGGTTTGCAAGGCTGCACACGGATCTAATCCGGCGCCATTATTGCCGGATAATTTTTCGCGTTTTAGTCCGGAAGGGTTTTTCGTGCTTCCATTTCTGCCCAAAAACTCTTTGCGGTCACAGGTTAGAGAATTTATTTTTGCATTTGATGCGATAAAAGCAATTCGTTCGGCAAATTCGTTATTGAAAGGATTTTTGGCAAAGATGACGCTGTTTTCTTGGTCGGTTTCAGTTATTATAAACGGCACGGTTTGAGTTCGACTAAAACCTAAAACGAGTTCGTTGTAATTGGTTATGGACAATTTTCGGCGACGTTTGGAATTGTTTTTCAGACGTAACTGGGAAATTTTGACGGGAGCATCCAGAGGAACAAAAAGTAAAAGTTCTTGCGCGATTCCGTGGCTTTCGTGGTCAAAAATTGTGTAGCCTTGTCCGTGTTTAATGGTGTAAGGTTCGGTTTCCCGAATCGGCAAAGGCGTTGGAGTCCAAATAGTTCCCGTATCTTCATCACGCAAATAAATCGCTTCGCCTGAAACATCACTAACGGCATCATTTGACCATGGGGTCAGACGATTTTCACGGCTGTTGGCTGACCAGGTAAAGCCGGAACCGGTTTCAGAAACTTGAAACCCAAATTCTTTTTCGTTAGAAATCACATTGAGCCAGGGAGCAGGTGTCCATTGACCTTCGCCAAGAATTGTCACGTATTCTTTTCCCGTCTGACTGAATCCGCCGATTCCGTTGAAAAAGGTTAAATTCGGATTAGAAACCGACTGAATTGGGTAGGAAATTTCTGTTTTTCTGGCAACAAAATCTTTCGGCAATTCGGTTTCGACCTGTTTTCGCAGCACTGCTGATTCAAAATCGCCACGTTCAGCTACGATGACCACTTTTGCCACGGTATGCAAAAGAATTCGATCAGATTCGGGTAATTGATCATTAAGTTTGAGAAAGATTCCGCCTGTTTTGTCCAATAAATGGGCTTCGCCGCTTGTGCGGATAAGTTTTAATAATTCATCCTGCAATGACTGAAAATAGCTGGTTGGATTGTCGTTCAATATCACCAAATCAAACTGTAAACCTTTCAAACGCAGATATTCGTGAGCGTTGAGAAGCTGACGGATGTTTGGCAAACCTTCGGCTTGATTGATGCGAACCAAGACAATGGGTAAATCTCCTCCAATGCCGTGAATCCACAGATCTGATTGACGTTTAGTATTTAGTGCCAACACTTTGGCTCGTGCCCGGAGCGAAATATCTGAATACAAAATGTTTGTGGCAAGTCTTTGAAACAAATATGCGGTTTCGGGTTCGATGTTCAAATGTCGCATTTCAACCTGCGAATGTGTCCAAGCCATCGCCGCCTCGCGTTCAAAAATACTTGCATTGTGATATTTATCGGCAAGCCGTAACGCTTCCTCGTAAGAATCAGCAACCGAAGTCGTAAATGAAACATAAACGGTTTCGTGCGGCTTAATACGCAAACATCTGC
>DAORIL010000441.1:0-5836 GCA_035438525.1 Pyrinomonadaceae bacterium | reverse complement strand
GGTATAGACCATATTTGGCGGTAACATAGATATTCCCGTTTCCATCCTGTGCTAAAGTGTAGATATTTTTTTCGCCGACCCGATTAGGTAGATCGTTCGGTAGATAAGTTTTGAAAATCGGTGATTCGCTTGAATTTTGTTCGAGTTTATCTTCAATAATATTCCAGTGATAGGATTTCCCCGTCGGATTAAAGACCACCAAGCCTTTCGGCGTAGCGATCAAATAAGTTCCGTCCTTTGTTTCCAAAAAATCATTTATCTCGCGGTGAGGGAGTCCATCTTCCTGAGTGTAATTTTTGAAGCTGTAGCCATCGAATCTTGATAAGCCTTCGGCGGTGCAAAACCATAAAAAGCCGCGTGTATCAGCCACAATTTTGACAACGGTATCATTTGCCAATCCATCAGCAGACGTATAAAGTTTGAGAGGTAATTTTTCGGCAAATACCTGTAAAGAACAGATAAAGATTAGACCAAACAATAAAAAACTAGGGCAAAGAACATAGATCGGAAAAGTTTTTCTTGGGGGCGGCTGCATTTTCTTATCTGACAAATTATCAGTTATAAAATATAGCGAAATAACAAATTAGTAAAATATAATTTTTTTATCCATCGTTTTGATCCGCATTTTTTGACTCTTAAGGTTTAATGGAAAATGATTTTTGCATTAATGTAAAAAGATTGAAAAATAATTAGAACTCGTTGGTTTTCTACTGAATGATCTCTTCACCAGTATTTATTAAATAATAGACAATACACATATTTAAGTCTTTGTATGGTAAAAAAAGATTTTGGCGTTTTTGATTGGTCAGAGTCATTTTAAGAAAATACCTACCCAAATAGATCGGCACTTTTGCATTTTATTTTTTTCAAACTTCAAATTGTCACAAAGCCGAAGTTCAGCCTAAAATAGAAAATTACGGAGATAATAATGACCGAGACTAAAAACCTGTGGGGCGGACGGTTTACCGAAAGCCCTGACCAAACTTTTGCCGAATTTAACAATTCATTCAGATTTGACAAACGACTTTTTGGAGCAGACATACGAGCCAGCATCGCCCATTGCGAAGGAATTTTTCAAGCCGGAATTCTAACCAGACCGGAATCTGAGCGCATCAAAAACGGATTGTGGACAATTCTCAAACGAGCTGATTTTGACAAAGATTATTTTAACGATTCTACAGTTGAAGATGTGCATTCATTTATCGAATCACGTTTGGTGCAATTAGTCGGCGATGTCGGAAAAAAACTGCATACCGGCAGAAGCCGGAACGATCAGGTGGCGACAGCTTTTCGGCTTTGGCTGCGCGAGGAAATTGTTGAAATCACACAAATTACGCGGGAACTGCAAAAATCTTTAGTTGATGCCGCCGAAAGTCAGAAAGAAGCCGTCTTGCCCGGTTACACGCATCTCCAGCGGGCGCAGCCTATAATGTGGGCGCATTGGTGTCTGGCTTATTTTGAGATGTTAGCCCGTGACAGAGAGCGTCTGGACGAGGTTTGGCGGCGGGTCAACGTGCTTCCGCTCGGTTCGGCGGCGTTGGCGGGAACAGCGTATGAAATTGACCGCGAAGCCGTTGCCAAAGAAATCGGGTTTGAAGGTGTGACGGCAAATAGTTTGGACGCAGTTTCCGACCGTGATTTTGCGATCGAATTTGTCGGAGCCTGTGCGCTGATAATGGTTCATCTTTCGCGTTTTGCTGAAGATTTAATTCTCTATGCTTCGAGCGAATTTCAATTTATTGAGCTGAGCGATGCCGTTTCAACCGGTTCGAGCCTAATGCCACAGAAAAAAAATCCTGACGCACTGGAATTGATTCGCGGTAAAGCTGGACGAATTTTCGGGCATCAAACTGCGCTTCTTTCGATGATGAAAGGTTTGCCGATGGCTTATAACAAAGATATGCCAGAGGACAAGGAAGCCGTTTTTGATACGGTTGATACGGTCAAACTGTCTTTAAAGGTTGCCGCTATTGTGATGAAAAATCTGCGTTTGCGCGAGGATAAAACCCGTCAAGCCGCGACCAAAGGCTATTTGAACGCAACCGAATTAGCCGATTATTTGGTCAATAAAAATGTTCCATTCCGCACGGCTCACGATGCAGTCGGTCGAACGGTTTTATATGCAATTTCGGTTGGCAAAGAGCTGAATGAACTAGCTTTAAGCGATTTTCAAAAATTTTCAAAAGAAGTTGAAAACGATGTTTTTGAAGCCTTGAGTTTGGAAAAAACTTTGGGCAGTAAAAACCAAATCGGCGGAACTTCGCCCGAAAGAGTTTTTGAAGCCTTAGCAGAAGCAAAGCAACATTTGGAAGTTGAGGGTTAAATTTAACGCAAAGACGCAAAGTGTGAATGACGCAAAGAGGAGAGAAAGCAAAAGTAAAAATAAAAGGTATTTGGAAAACCTTTGCGTCTTTGCGTTAAAAAAATGTAATGCACAAATTTGTCCGAAATTTATTAACCGAATGGCGCAAACTTGAATTGCCGTTTTCGGATAAAACAATAATTGTCGCAGTTTCGGGCGGGGCGGATTCGGTTAGTTTGGTGTTGGCTCTGCACAATCTCAAAACTCATAAAAAACTCAAGCTAAATTTTGTCATTGCCCATTTTAACCATGATCTACGCGGTATCGAGAGCCAAAAAGATGCTGAGTTTGTCAAAGGCTTAGCCGAAAAACTTGAGTTTGTGTCTGAAATTCAAAATTCAAAATTCAAAATTCAAAATTTAAGCGGAAATCTGGAAGAAAATGCCCGAAATGGACGTTATGAATTTCTTGCAGAAGTCGCCGAAAAATATAACGCCTACGCTATTTTAACCGCCCACACGCAAAACGATCAAGCTGAAACTTTTTTGTTAAATTTAATTCGCGGAAGCGGGTTGGATGGATTATCAGGAATGAAGACAAAGCGAGTGGAAAATAGAAAACGGAAAATAGAAAATGAATTATTACTCGTTAGACCTTTATTAAATTGGGCAACCCGGGAAGATACTGAAAATTTTTGTAACGTAAACGGCGTTGAATTTCGCCAAGATGAAATGAATGATGATTTGAAATTCTCACGGGTGCGAGTGCGAAAAGAAATTATTCCGCTCCTTAAAAAAATTAATCCAAAAATAATTGAAACGCTTTCAAACACTGCAAATTTGTTGCGCGAAGACTCGGAAGAATTGCAGAAAATAGTTTTTATTTTAACGAAAAATCCATCGCAAAATGACTTAAAAACTTTATCTAAATCTATGCGTTTGCGAACTTTGCGAAGCTGGTTAAAGCATCAGCGAGGTAATTTAAGACAAATCGATTTGAAACATCTGGAAGCCATTGAACGTTTAATTTTTAGCTCCAAAAGCGGTCGGGAAATTGAACTGCCGAGTGGGGAAAAGTAGTTAAAAAGCAGGGAAAACTGTTTTTTGAAAAAACAAGGGTTGAAAAAAGCTGATTGGACAACTAGAATCAAAGTGAAGCGATTTTTCGCTTTTGTAACATCAGCGTTACAGAAACAACGATTGTTGATAATTTTTCATCTTAGGTAGAGACGATAAGTTATATATTGATCGTTGGTTTTTATAGTTGAGTAGTGTTTGGAGGCTATAAGTTGAGTTCTAAAGCAAAACAAATTTTATTGTGGTTAATGATTATCTCGAGTGCTTTACTGTTTGTTTATTTCATTCAGCGCACCCAAGGTAAAAGCCCGTCTGAATTGACGGTTGACAAAGCAATCACGCAAATAAAAAACAAAGAAATTCAAGAAGTTTATTTAAAACCTTCGCAGATTGAATTGGTTGATAAAAGCAACAATAGGTTTTATACCAATATTGGTAGCGATGTCACCCGCGAAGCGATTTACAAAGCAGTTGATGAGGTCAACAATAGCGGCACCAGCAGTAGTATTAAAATAACCGAAGAGCCTGCTTCAAGCGGATATTTTTGGCTTCTTTTAATCAATGCACTGCCGTTTTTATTGTTGGTCGGAATTTTAGTTTTTACTTTGCGTCAAATGCAAGCCGGTGGAAACAAAGCCTTGAGCTTTGGCAAATCTCGTGCAAAATTGCTCAATAATCAGCAAAAACGCATTACATTTAAAGATGTTGCAGGAGTCGAAGAAGCTAAAGAGGAATTACAAGAAATCATTGAATTCTTGAAAGATCCGCAAAAGTTCCAAAAACTTGGCGGACGGATTCCGAAAGGCGTTTTGATGGTCGGACCTCCGGGAACGGGTAAAACTTGGGCAGTGCAAAGAGCAGTATCATTGCCGACAGTTCAGGTTTCGCTGGAAGGTTCAACCGAACCCGAAACGGTTGTGGCCAATATTGCCCAAAACAAGGAAGGCAAGTTTCAGGCTTTTTTAGCTGAAACAGGCAAAGCCTTAAAATTGGCAATGTTATTGGCAATCGTTCATTGTTTAAGAACCCAAAATTTGAAGGAAATATTTGAAACTTCCAAAAAAGGTATGGAAGCTACCGGGTTAAGCGGCTTACCCGCTAATCTCTTAGCTCTTTTACCCCAAAAGAAGTTTGAATCATTTTCAGACGATTTTATGTTTTTGGTTGAGAATTTACACCAAGCTCTTCAGCAAGGTGATGAATCCACGATCAAACAATGGTTGTCGCTTTTTGACGCTTATGCCGATCCTTTTGAACTTGAACGATGGCAAGAGGTTTTAAACCTTTACCAAAGTTTGGGTGCAAACAAAGTCGGAACAACGGTCATTTTGTCCGTCGAAGAAATTTATCACGCCGTTGAAAATCGCAAGATTTTGGACTTATTGATAAACCTGATGGCTGGACAAAAGAAACTACCGCTGACTAAAGCGGGAGTTGTCGGAGGGGATCTCTTCGGTTACAATGTCTCGGTTTGGGCAACCGGCAATCCTTTACGGGATGCTTTTTTGCCCGAAGCACTTTCTTCAAGGTTTGGTTTTCAACAGTTTGTTGGCTATCCAACCGCCGAAGAAGAAAAGAGACGAATGGAATTAGCAACAAAAGCGATTTCCGACCCCGAAGCGATGAAGCTCAATCTTCTGTCAACCGAGTTAGCAGATTATTGGGATTTAAAACCGCTCCAAAAACCTGAATTGGCGGAAGTTTCAAGTTCATTACGCAATAAGATCTATCAGATCGTGCAATGGACGCGAACCCAATTCAACAACGGAAATTTAAGAAGCTGCGCTTGTCCGCGCACGGCTTCTTTTTGGGAGGTCTTGGTTTCAGCCTTTACCGCCCAACAAATTTCCGAAGTTGAAGCAATGAAAATGGCGTTGGAAGCTACGACAATTTCATTGGTGGATTTAAATGAAAACGCTTGTCCAGATGCCGGACAACTCGCCAATATCCGTCAATACGCCGAATCGGTGATGACTTCAAATTAAAATTGTGTTGTTTATTCAATTTTGGTCAGCAGAGGTTTTCGACTACTTCTGCTGATTTTTCATTTTAAATTTTAACGAACATACTAATCTTTATTAAATACCTTCTATGCAAACTAATCTTTATTAAATTAAAATATTTTGATAAGATTCAAAAAGGTCTTTGACAAGACAAGTCTATTTATTACAAACACAAAGGAGATTTATATGAATGGTATTTCAAACCAAATTGAAACCGTGACAGGCGAAACTGTCAATTTAACGGAGAAATCCGAAACAAATTATGTGGCTTGGAAGGTTTTTCCGACCAAAGAAGTTCAAAGTCTTTCCGACCAAGAACTGATTGACAAAGTTGGAATTTACCGCTCCTACCAGGGTGCCGGTCAACCATACGCCGGAGAACCTTGTGTTTTCCGGTCAACTACCCGGGTTTTGGTTTCTCAACAACATGGTTGGGATATTTAAGGAGTATTAAT
>DAORIL010000440.1:0-5851 GCA_035438525.1 Pyrinomonadaceae bacterium | reverse complement strand
CCGTTGTTTGGCGCAGTTCTTAATTGGCTGGTTGGCGGAAAATTAAAGAACGAACTTTTTAGCGGTGTTGTTGCCTGTGGAACGATTGCTGTTTCCTGCATCGTGGCATTTTATATTGCTTTCATTGCAGATGGCGGCGCAATGTTTGCAGAAAAGCCAGCCCTTGATCATTTATGGACTTGGATTCAAGTCGGTAACTTTCGGGCAGATTTTGGCTTGGGAATGGATCATCTTTCTGCTATTTACGCTTGTTTTATCACCTTTGTCGGGTTATTGATCCATATTTTTGCCACCGGCTACATGCACGGTGACACCGGCTTTTACCGCTTTTTCGCTTATCTCAATCTCTTTATGTTCTCAATGCTGACGCTAATTTTGGCAGATAATTTTCTGCTGATGTTTGTTGGTTGGGAAGGTGTTGGATTGTGTTCATATCTGTTAATTGGCTTTTACTTGAAAAAGGACGAAGCCAGAGTTGCTGCCAAAAAAGCCTTTGTTGCCAATAGAATCGGTGACTGGGGTGTAATTATGGGGGTATTTTTACTCTTTGGTTTAACTGGTTCCATATCCTTCTATGACAAAGTAGTTGATGGTGAAAAAGTTAGTTCGGCTTTAAATATTGCTTCGGCAATGGCGGCTGACCCATTTACCTGGGGCGCGATTGTAGCTGGTGGATTGACTTCCGTAGCAGTTCTATTATTTATCGGCGCAACCGGAAAATCTGCACAAATTCCGCTTTTTGTTTGGCTTCCGGATGCTATGGCTGGTCCAACTCCGGTTTCTGCTCTGATCCACGCGGCGACAATGGTTACAGCCGGCGTTTACATGGTTGTTCGTTGCAATGGTATTTATCAAAACGCACCAACAGCAATGTTTATCGTCGCAATTATTGGTGCGGCAACGGCGATTTTTGCAGCCACAATTGGTTTAGCTCAAAACGATATTAAAAAGGTTTTGGCGTATTCAACCGTTTCACAACTGGGCTATATGTTTTTAGCCTGTGGAATCGGAGCATTTACGGCTGCGATTTTCCACGTTATGACACACGCTTTTTTCAAAGCTCTTTTGTTCCTCGGTTCGGGTTCGGTCATTCATGGAATGCATCACGAACAAGATATGCGAAAAATGGGTAATTTGAAAAAGTATATGAAGATTACCTGGCTAACCATGATGACAGGTTGGTTAGCAATTTGCGGAATTCCGATTTTTGCCGGATTTTTCTCAAAAGACGAAATTCTTTATCGCACTTTTGCCACAACTGCCTCGGCTTCCCAGGCTACGCTTTTTGGTATTCATGTCAATATGATTTTGTGGATCATCGGTTTGATTACAGCCGTAATGACTGCAGTTTACATGACTCGGATGATGTGGATGACGTTTTTTGGCGAAGAAAGATTCCACGATGAAGCCGATGTCCATGCCTACGCTGAGCACGGACACGATGACCACGCCCATGATTCACATAATGACGATGACGAAGAAGAACATCACCATTCATTACCACACGACTTTAAACCGCACGAATCGCCATGGGTTATGACTGCACCACTGGTAATTTTGGCAATTCTTTCAACTGTTGGCGGATTGGTCGGAATTCCTTATGCAATGAGTTCAATTTTCGGAGCGGGAGATGTTAATAAGTTTGAGCATATTCTCGAACCTGTAATTGCTAAAAAAGTTGAGCATAAAGAAACTGAATCTAAAGAAGTTAAACATTTCTTTCAAGCGGCAAAACCTGCAACTGAAAAATCAGTTGAGCATAAAACAGAAACTACTTCGGAAAAAACTTCAGAATCCAAGGCGGGCGAACACGCCGAACATTCAGCAGAAGAAATTTCAACAGAACGATGGTTGGCTGTCCTTTCTGTTGTTTTAGCATTATCGGGAATTGGAATCGGTATCGCCTTGTTTGGCAAAACTCCATTACGTCAAATGCCTAAATTGCTCGAAAATAAATGGTATATTGATGAAATTTACAACAAATTTATCATTGACCCGATTACTAATTTCTCCCGGGAAGGGTTATGGAAAGGCTTTGATTTAGGGGTTATTGACGGCATGGTTCACGGTGTTGGTCAATTTGTTACCTCCATCGGCTCTTTGGCCCGAAGTATTCAGGTTGGATTTGTCCGCAGCTATGCAGCCTTTATTTTGCTCGGTGCGTTGATTGTGCTTGGCTACTTTATTTACTACGGATTAAAACTTGTAGGTTAAGATGAACTTTATCACAGAAAATCTTTTAACGATTTTAATTATGTTGCCCGTTTTCGGGGCGTTCGCTGTGCTTTTGCATGGAATGTTTTGGAAACGTGAAGGGGAACTGAAATGGATTACCCTTGGGTTAACCATTGTAAATTTCCTTGTCTCGCTTTTTCTTTTTGGAAGTTCGCAAGTTTCGGCAAATGGTTTCTTTTTTGAGAAAAATGTCCCATGGATTGAAGCAATCAACACAAATTATCATATCGGTGTAGATGGTTTGAGTTTTTGGCTGGTCGTTTTAACGACATTTATCATGCCGATTGCGATACTCTCGACGTGGCAGGCAGTAGAAAAAAGAGCAACTGCATTTTATGTCTTTTTGCTCTTACTCGAAAGCGCCATGATTGGCGTATTTGTTTCGCTTGACTTGCTTGTTTTCTACCTATTTTTTGAAGCATCACTGGTTCCGATGTTCTTTTTGATCGGAATTTGGGGCGGTGCGAATCGGATCTACTCGGCAGTTAAATTCTTTATTTATACAGCATTAGGAAGTTTGCTGATGTTAGTGGCAATTGTTGCACTCTATTATTTGTATGCAAGCGCCACTCACGGAGCCGGAACATTTGATTATGTTCTTTTATTAAATGCCCTTAAACTTGGGCAACTAAGCTTTGTTGGTTCGACCGGAACTCTTTTATTTTTTGCATTTGCGTTAGCTTTTGCCATCAAAGTGCCGCTTTTTCCGGTTCATACCTGGTTACCTGATGCACATACTGATGCCCCAACAGCAGGTTCGGTCATTCTGGCAGCAGTGCTTTTGAAAATGGGAACATACGGGTTAATGCGTTTTAATTTTGCCTTTTTCCCCGAAGCATCCCGTGAATATGCTGGATTATTTATTGCATTGGCTGTGATCGGAATTATTTACGGCGCATTGGTCGCAATGGTTCAGCCGGATGTCAAACGGTTGGTTGCATATTCGTCAGTTTCACACATGGGTTTTGTAATTCTGGGAATGTTCTCTTTTACAGAACAAGGAATGCAAGGCGCACTTTATCAAATGTTGAACCACGGAGTTTCAACCGGGGCCTTATTCCTTTTGGTAGGCTTTATTTATGAACGCCGCCACACCCGCCAAATTTCTGATTTTGGTGGTTTGGCAAACTCAATGCCCTTGTATGCAACTTTGTTTGTGTTTACTGCAATGTCATCCGTCGGACTTCCCTTTTTGAACGGATTCGTGGGTGAATTTTTAATTATGCTCGGAATGTGGAAATCGGTCGCCTTGCCGATTACCGCTTCGGTTAATTTTAATTATGTAGCAACCATGTTGGCCGGAACCGGAGTAATTTTTGCGGCAGTTTATTTATTGTGGATGATTCAGCGCGTTTTCTTTGGCAAAATTACTAATTCTAAAAATAAAAATTTGAGTGATTTGAGTTGGCGGGAAATCGGATTGTTGGCTCCATTACTCTTTTTGATGGTCTATATGGGCGTTTACCCGGCACCATTTTTGAATCGTGCCAAAGAAACAGTGGTTTCAATTCAACAAAGAGTTTCTGGCGGAGATCGGGGCGGAAGTTTTGAAAAAGCTGAGGCAAAACCCGAAAATCAAATTAAACATTAAAAGGATGGGGCGCTTTCTTTTACTATTTTTGATTACTTTGACAATTTGTGGGTTGAGTTATTCGCAAAATTTGCCGATTGATTACGAAACAAAAACCTTTCGCGAATCAAGGGAGAAAGATTTTCGTAATCCGGATCTTTCACCCCTTTTACCGGAGGATTTGGCAAATTTTAAGGGATTGAATTTTTACGATTTTGATGAAAAGTTTCGAATTAAAGCAATTTTTGAAAAGACTGGCGAAAGAAAATCGTTATTGATGCCAACAACAACCGGCACAACACGAAAATATTTGAAAATCGGTGATTTGCATTTTACTTTAAACGGGAACGATTACACCTTAGGAGCTTATTTTATTGAATATTCTCTTGACCATCCGAAGTCAAAAGAACCGATAATAGACGTTTTTGTGCCGTTCAAAGATTTAACCAACGGTGCTGAAACCAATAATGCAGGTCGTTACCTTTATGTTAGATTACCAAAGGAAGGCGATTCGACAATAGTAGATTTTAATTTGGCTTACAACCCAAATTGTGCTTATGGAAATGAAAATATTTCCTGCACACTTCCGCCGAAAGAGAATTTTTTGAAGGTTGAAATTAAAGCGGGCGAGAAGATTTTCAAAACATCAGTTAGCAATAAACAATAAAATTGCCGAAGTTTGAAAAAAACATTTAGAAATGAATACGATTTTATTACAAGTAGTTAATCCAAACGTCAATTTGATGAGTATTTTGCCGGAAACAATTGTGGCAATTGCCGGAATCCTCGTAATGATTTACGACTGTTTTGCCCCTAAACAAAAAGTTGTAACCGGAGCAATTTCGTTAATCGGGTTGATCGTTGCGACCATTGCACTTTTTGTTTTGTGGTCGGGTAATTACGACTTTAGTAATGCCTGGAACGGAATGATTGTTTTTGACAATTTACGGATGAGTTTTACGCTGGTCATGCTATTCGTTTCAGCAATGACAATTTTAATTTCGACCGTTTGGACTGAACGTGAAGATGTTCCAATTGGCGAATATCATTCTCTTTTGTTATTTTCGACAGTCGGAATGATGTTTATGGCCGCGGGTAATGATATGGTCATTATCTTTTTGGGGCTTGAAACTCTTTCACTGGCAACCTATGTTATGGCTGGACTACGCAAAACCGATTTAAAATCAAACGAATCTGCTTTGAAATATTTTATTCTCGGTTCATTTGCCTCTGCGTTTCTACTCTATGGCATGGCTTTAATTTATGGGGCAACTGCTTCAACCAATGTTACCGAAATTGCAGCCAGAGTTGGAACGGCAAACTTCCCTGCTTTACTTTTGGTTGGGGGAGCAATGCTTCTCATTGGTTTTGGATTCAAAATTGCGACTGTTCCCTTTCATGTTTGGACCCCGGACGTTTATGAGGGTGCTCCAACTCCAATTACTGCATTTATGGCGGCAGGGCCAAAAGCCGCAGGTTTTGCTTCGTTTATGCGGGTTTTCGTGCTTGGATTTCCGGTAATTGCCGGGGCAACAGCCACGAATTATTTGCATGGTTCATGGGTTTCAGCTTTGGCAATAATGGCAATTTTAACGATGATTGTTGGAAACATCGCCGCCATTGTTCAAAATAATGTCAAAAGAATGTTGGCATATTCGTCAATTGCCCATGCCGGTTATGCGATGGTCGGTTTTGTTGGCGCGGGTGTAGCAGTTAGTGCGGATAAAAAGGATTCCGCAATTACAGCCGTTGCATTTTATCTTTTGACTTATGCCGTCACTAACCTGGGAGCATTTGCAGTGATCACGCTGTTAGGTGAAAAGAATGACCGACGAACAGATTTTGAAGATTACCATGGAATCGGATTTAAATCTCCTGTATTAGCATTTACCTTATCTTTGTTTATGTTAAGCCTGTTGGGCTTACCACTAACAGGCGGATTTATCGGAAAAATTTTAGTTTTCCGTCCGGCACTTGAAGCAAATGAACCGCTTTTGACTTTAATGGTGGTGGTTGCGGTTATCAGCACGGCAATTTCGGCCTACT
>DAORIL010000439.1:0-5855 GCA_035438525.1 Pyrinomonadaceae bacterium | reverse complement strand
CGAGGTTTCCTTGCAATCCTTTTTTGCTGTTAATTTCGCTGCGAACATCGCCCAAATTTTTTGACCAATCAACGCCTAAAACATCGCAATTCAATTCCGCCAAGCCTTTGTAAGAACTAACACCTTTCGCAAAAACAATGACAGGCGCACCGTTCGTTTTCAGATTTTCGCAAATGTAACGAATATATTTTAAGGAAAACTCTTCAAAATCGGACGGTGATAAAATTCCCGCCCAGGTGTCGAAAATCTGCACGGCATCGCATCCTGCTTCGATTTTGGCGTTCAAATATTCAACAATGGAATCCGCCAAAGTCTGCAAAAGTTGATGGGCGGCGGCGGGTTCGTTATACATAAAACTCTTGATAACATCGTAATTTTTTGAGCCTTTGCCTTCGACCATATAAGTCGCCAAAGTCCACGGCGCACCCGAAAAACCTATCAGCGGAACACGTCCTGCGAGCTTTTCTTTGGTTATTTTTATCGCTTGCATCACGTAATCGAGCTGTTCGAGCATCCCGTCAGTCTGCAAATTTTTTATCTGCTCAATCGAACGAATCGGCGTATCAAAAACAGGACCCTTCGATTCGATAAGTTCAAGATGCATTCCCATCGCTTCGGGAATTACCAAAATATCCGAAAACAAAATTGCCGCATCCGTTTTAACAATATCGATCGGCTGAATTGTGATGTCGGAAGCCAACTCTGGAGTTTTACAGCTCGTCAAAAAATCGTATTTTTCACGAATTGCGCGGTATTCCGGCAAATAACGCCCGGCTTGGCGCATGATCCAAATCGGTGTGCGCTCTGTTTTTTCGCCTTTACAGGCTTTGATAAATAATGAATCTTTCATAGTGGAAAATGGAAAATGGAAAGCGGAAAATGAATGGGAAGTTTATTTTTCATTTTCAGTTTTCAGTTTTCCATTGGTTAAATAATCAATCAATTCAACTGCAAAATCTTCTGCAGTTGCTTTGGTTGCAATAAAATTCGTTCGCAAATTCTGTTTGGCAAAAAAATCGGCAGTTGTTTTTCCAATGACAGCGATTTTCGTTTGATTAAAAAATTCTCTGCCGAATTGTTCTAAAAAACTTTCTGCCCCGCTCGGACTAAAAAAACAAGTGCAAGTGATTTCGCCGTGTTTTGCCTTTGCGCTGATCTCAGTTTTCAAAATTTCTTCAACCGTAACTTTTCGCGTTTCATAAACAATTCTTTCATCAACTACGGCGATCTTTTCTAAAAAGTTTCGCACTGTTCCGAGCGATTTTTCGCCGCGAATAAAAAGAAATCTTTTACCTTTTAATTCCTCAGCCGGAATTCTTTCTAGCATTTCCTGTGCCGTGTTTGCTGTTTTATCAAAGGACAAGCGGAGATTCTTGTCCTTTAGTATTTCAAAACTACTTTTCCCTAAAATAAAAACTTGGCCACTGTAATTTTTTTTTGAAAATAATTCGCGGTTGGCAATTTCGGTAGCTTTTTGGCTGGTTAAAAAGATTCCATCATAATCAACTGGGGAATTTTCCCCAGTTGATTTGAGTGAATTTTCATAAGCTACGGTTTCAATAGTCGGACAACTAATAACCGAAAAGCCTTTTTCCGATAAAACACGGCTGAAATTGTCAAACTTTCTGACGACCAGCACCGTCATCAAAAAAATACCTCGCCTAAAGTATTATCGGTTTCAAGCCGCGCTTCTTCTAAAATTTGGGCTGCGCCTGCTGAAAGACATCTTTCGGCAAGTGCAATGCCTAAATCTTCTGCCAAACCTTTTTCGCCTTGAATTGATTTACGGATAACTTTTGCTCCATCAAGATTTCCGACAAACCCTTGCAGGAAAAGTTCATCGTTTTCTAAAACTGCATAAGCCCCGATCGGAACCTGACAACCGCCTTCCAAACGGCGTAAAAATGCGCGTTCAGCGGTAATACAGGCGTTAGTTGAATCGTCATTGATGGTATTAAGCATTGTCAAAATTTCTTCATCGTCCTGACGAATTTCGACTGCCATTACGCCTTGACCAACCGCGGGCAATAAAATTTCAGTTGGAATAATTTGTTTAATATGTTCATCCAAGCCCAAACGATGGACGCCCGCATACGCGAGGATCATTCCGTCAAGGTCAGAAGCGAGAAGTTTCTCAATACGCGTCGGAACATTGCCGCGAATTTCAACAATCTCTAGATCGGGGCGAAAATGCAGCAACTGACTTTTTCGCCTCAGACTTCCTGTTGCGACTTTTGCGCCTTTGGGTAATTCTTCAATAGATGAATAATTTTTAGAAATGAAAATATCGTTCGGAGTTTCGCGTTTGCTGACTGCGCCGATTTTTAGACCTTCAGGCTGCATTGTCGGCAAATCTTTGAGGCTATGAACTGCTAAATCTATCTCTTTATTGATCAAAGCAGTTTCGATTTCTTTGGTAAAAAGTCCTTTGTCACCGATTTTGGAAAGGGCTGTATCGAGAACTGCATCACCTTTGGTTTTGATGATGCGAACCTCAAATTCGGTTAGTGGAAAATGATCTTCGAGCGCGGTTTTGGTAAAACCCGTCTGCCACAAAGCTAACTGACTGCCTCTTGACCCGATTGTAAATTTACGCACTTGCTTCAACCCTCGCTTCAAATGCCGCTTCTTTCATTGCGGTTAATTGATTAACAACTTCGATATGTCCGCGAAATTCGGTTCCGCTTTGCATCGCTAATTTATGCAAATACGAGAGATTACCGAGCAGAAATTCTTTTACTTGAACGATTTCTTTTTGCGTGGCGGCATCGGGTTTTGCCCCGCTGTGCATTGTTGCGGGCAGCAATGGTTGTGAATAATACCAGATCAGAAAATCCGACATTTCCTTCATGATGATCTGCTGAACTTTCGGCAAATCAGCCATCCGGCGTTGATGATGTTCATCCACAATCGCGTTCAAGTCGTCAATGTTTTTCAATTCTACCACATCGCATTCCGCTACTTCAGGCGAAATATCGCGGGGAACAGCAATATCAATCAGGAGAATTTGGTTGGTTTGATTGGCAAAGTCTGCTTTTCGAGAATCGGAGCCGAAGAACTGGTTGAACTGATAACTACATCAATATCGTTCAGATAGTTTTTAAACTCTGCAAATTCAACTACTTCACCTTTAAATTCACCTTCTGATTTCAAACTTTCAAAAAGTTTGTCAGCATTGGGGCGAGTGCGATTGGTCAAAAACATCTTACCGACTTTCTTTTTAATTAAATATTCTGCAGTTAACCGCGCCATATTTCCTGCACCAATGATCAGAACATTTTTGTTTTTTAATGAACCGACCTTGGTTTGTGCAAGTTCAACTGCTGCCGAACTGATCGAAATTACGCCTTTGTGCAGCTTGGTGTCTGTCCAAACCTGTTTTCCAACCTTAAAGCTGCGCTGAAACATTTGATTCAGGATCTTTCCGGTCGAATTATGTTTTTCGGCCAGCTGAAAAGAATCTTTTACTTGTCCTAAAATCTGCATATCACCGATGATTTTTGAATCAAGGCTGGTTGTTACGCGGAAAAGTTGTTGGCAGGCGGAACAGGAGATCATCCCGAAAAAATCATCCCGGCTGATAAAATCGCGGGCGTTCTTAAAGTCAATAACTAAATCTTTGTAATAATCCAAATCAAGATCGGTGCGTGATGTCACGCCATAAATTTCGAGGCGGTTACATGTCGAAATTATGACTGCTTCCTCAAGGGTTTTCTTAAGTTCTTTGAGAAGTGGGGAAATTTCCCCATCTTGAACATAAATTCGTTCCCGGAATTCGACCGAAACTGTTTTGTGATTAATACCGATAGCAAATAAAACTGTATGATTACTATTTGTTTTCAAGGCTTTACAAAATAAACTAATAAAAACCGAAAGTTTAATTGTTTATTTCCTCATATAAAATTAAATTCTATCAAAAAAGGTAACTAAAATACGGGTTTCATCTATTAATAAAGCTAATAAATTAAATTAGTTACGAAAGATTTTTAATAAATCGTTTAGTAGCAATAGATAAACAAGATGATGGCAAGATTTTTTAATTATTCTTCCGCTTTTTAACGCGGATTTTGTTCCAAAATAATGTCGTAAATCTAATAAATTGAACTAAAAAGACTATTAAAAACTTTTTGATGTTTGCCGTCTTTGAAAGATCTGTAAAATTGAGTTTCGGCAATCATCATTTAGCCTTAACGCAACTCCTATTCCAAACTTTTTGGAGTTTAAAATCCGCGAAAATTTTTTCGAGGAAACGGCTCGGTCGGATTCAAATTAGTGATAAATAGAGAGTTAATTTTTGTGATTAGCGGACAAACTTGGAATCTAAAGCCTCATTCTCATAATTCTCCTTTTTTGTGATAAAGTAATTCAAATCAAAAAGTAAATGTAGTTTTTTTACTTTTTCAAATCAGAGTAGTAATCCGACAAATTAAAGATGCAGAAAATAAAAGCACTGAATTAGATTAATAAGGACTTTTATTTGTGATTTTATTCCTTACTTTAGGTTTGTCTATCTGTTTACTACCCAAAAGGCATATTTTATGAAAGAGCAAAATAACAATTTTTCGTTTGGCAAATATTTGCTAAAAATTATCGGTTTGGGGTTAATGATGAGTTTTATTTCGATTAATTCAGCTTACGCACAGGCAAATCCGGAAACTTACCGCGTTTACGATGCCAAGGGCAATCCGGCGACCTTAGCACAAATCGTTGAGGCCATCGGACAAAATGATGTGGTCTTTTTAGGCGAACAGCATGATGATTCGGTCTGTCACGCCTTGCAGTTTGAGATTTTCAAATCGGCCGTTGAAAAATACAGCGCAAACCGCAAGATCGCACTTTCGATGGAAATGTTTGAACGTGATGTCCAAACCGTAGTTAATGAATATTTGGCCGGTTTGATAACGGAAAAGAAATTTATGGACGATTCGCGTCCTTGGGGAAATTATAAAACCGATTATCGCCCGTTGGTTGAACTGGCGAAAGAGAAAAAGTTTGCAGTAGTTGCGGCAAACTCACCGCGCCGCTATGTCAATATGGTTTCGCGCGGCGGTCGCGACACACTGAATGCGCTTTCGCCCGAAGCTAAAAAGTTTCTTCCGCCGTTGCCTTATGCTGAACCTTCAAAAACTTACGGTGATAAATTCAAAGCTTTGATGGGACCAAGTCCCGAGGCTCAAAACGGGATTGATAAAATATTGGCTTCGCAATCACTCTGGGATGCGGGAATGGCTTTTTCGATCTCTGAAAGTCTCAAGAAAAATAAAGGTGAATTAGTTGTCCATTTGAACGGCGCATTTCATACCGAAAGCCGCCTGGGAACGGTTGAGCATCTTTTGAAATACCGTCCGAAAACTAAGGTTTTAGTTGTGACAATGCGTTACGAAAGTGATTTCAAAACATTTGATAAAGCTAAACACTCCGACATCGGTGATTTTGTGATTTTGACTGATACCAAACAACCGAGAAGTCAACGATAGTTAATCCGACCATTCATTTTTCAAAAATTTTGCTTCATCAAAAAAGCCTCGGAAATATTCAATTTTGGGGGCTTTTTTATCGTTTAAAACAATTCCGATCGCATCATAACGGAATTTTACATTTTCCAGATGAAAAGTTTTGCGGTAGCGTTTGGCAGTGCGGATGATTTGGCGTTGTTTGCGTAAATCAACTGCTGAAATTGGTGCAGAAAAGTCATCGGAACTGCGGGTTTTGACTTCGATAAAGCATAAAATATCATCTTCATAGGCGATAAGATCAATTTCGCCATTGACCAAAACACCTTTGCGGTTGCGTCCGACGGTGAAAGGCACGGGGCACACGATCGTGAGCTCGGTGGCCATTTCTCCGGTGGACTC
>DAORIL010000438.1:0-5859 GCA_035438525.1 Pyrinomonadaceae bacterium | reverse complement strand
TGGTAATAAAAGTCCGGTAGTTTATCCTCGACCGGCAGGAAGGTAAAAAATTTGAGCAGTAGTAAACAGATAAGTAAACTACTGCTCTTTTTTCTGCACCAATCCAAAATCGACTCACCACCAGCCTAATACTTTCCACCAAACAATTCCGACAATCGACCAAATCAAAATGTTCAGCACCGAAGCAATTAAACCGATCGTCCACCAATTTTTTTGTTTAACGTAGCCAGCACCAAATAAAACCGGACCCGAAGTAGTGCCGTAATGTGTTAATCCGGCATCAAGATTTGAGAAAAACGCAAGCAACAAAACAGCTAATGCAGGCGGCGCACCAATCGCAATCGTCACGGCCAAAAATGGAACATACATTGCTGTCACATGCGCCGTAATCGAAGCAAAAGCGTAATGTGAGTAAAAATAAATGAAAATTAAAACAGCCAATGCAACCATCCAACTCATCCCATTGGTGTAACTTGCCATCTTTTCGGCAAAAAGTTTGGTCAATCCTGTCTCCCCTAAAGCTGTTGCTAAATTAACCAATCCGCCATACCAAATAAAAACTTCCCACGCCGAATGTTCCTGAGAAATGTCTTTCCAATCCAGCACTTTGGTTAACAGCAAAACGGCGATTCCAAGTAAAGCAACCAGCGTTGTATCAAGTTGATTAAGACTTTTTGTTGCCCATAATAAGACCACCAAAACAAAAACTCCCAACATTATCCATTCGTGCAGCGACATTTTGCCAAGCTCATTTAATTGCTCTCCGGCAAATTCAGCAGCTTTCGGAGTTGAACGAATTTCGGGCGGAAAAAATTTGTAAATCATCAGTGGGATGACGATCAGTGAAACTATTGACGGAACTATCGAAGCAGTTAGCCAACGCGCATAAGTCAGTTCGATATTGGCATTTTTTAGAGCAAAATCGGCGATGATAAAGTTTGAAACTTGTCCGGTTAAAAAGGTGGCGCAGATGATAACTTCAGTTTGATAGAGCAAATTTATTAAAAAAATGCCGAATTTATTTGCGCTGTCATCATTTGGATACGAATCAAATGTTTCGGTAATTCCTCTGGTTATCGGTAAAATTACGCCGCCCATTCTCGCACTGGTCGAAGGAATGACCGTTGCTAAAAGCGTTTCGGCAATCACCAGTGCATAACCCAATCCGAGAGTTTGTTTTCCAATCAGACGAACAAAATAAAGCGCAGTTCGTCTGCCTAAACCCGTTTTTATCATTCCGCGCGAAATAAAAAAAGCTGATAAAACGAGCCAAACATTTGGGTCGGCATAACCTTTCAGAGCTTTATCCATCGGCGATGCGCCAAAGATAACAACCGCAATTACTCCCAGAAAAACTATTGCACTGCCCGTTAAAGGCTGTATAATTGAACCGACAATCGTCGCAATAAAAATTGCAAAGAGTGTCCACGAGGCACGCGAAACACTCTCAGGAGCGGGAATAAACGCAATTCCTGCCCCAACTGCTAAAACAATCAACCATTTGACCCAAGTTCTTTGCATAAAATAAAACCACAGAGCCACAGATAAACTTCTGTGAACTCTGTGGTTAAAGTAAAACTAAACTAAATTACTTAGCGTGTAATTCGGAAAAGTGAACAAAGAACCAATAGGTAATTCCTGCCCAAACAACCAAATTTATCAGCGAAGCGACCAAACCGATAGTTTTGATTTTTTCATCAGTTCCGCCGCGATTGTCTTGTTTACCATACATCAGCATCGCAACCAAAACTCCGGTCACAACCCACGCAAAAAGGCGAATTCCGAGATTAAGCGGAATAACTTCTGATTTCAGATCCATCAAATATGGAACCTGATACAAAGTTAATGCAATAGCAAAAACAATCGCCAAAATTGCGGCAATCGGCGGCGAATTTCTTGAATCAGATTCATTGGCAACTTCATTAGAAACTTTGCGAAGATGACTATGTGAATAGCTGTAAGCAAAGTAAATAACTAAACCGATGGACATCCAGTCAATCAACCGAATCCAGGTATCAAGTGGCAAACTGTTCATCAAATAAGCCGCTGAAACAACTGTTGCAATCGGAATAAATGGTGAAAGCGGCACTTTGAACGGACGGTTCAAATTTGGATTTGAGGAGCGCAGAATAATAATTCCCGTTCCAACAATCACAAAAGCAAACAAGGTTCCGATACTAACCAATTCACCCAGCAAACTGATTGGCACAATCCCTGACAGAATTGCTACGATAACACCTGTAATGGCAGTTGTTATATGCGGAGTTTGATATTTCGGATGAACTTTAGCTGCCCATTCAGGAAGCAATCCGTCTTTAGACATCGAGTAGAAAACACGGGGTTGTCCCATCACCATCACGACCATCGTTGAACTCAGTCCGAGAACTGCGCCAACTTTAATAATAGTCGGGAAAACCGCCAAGATTGTTCCCATCGTAGTTCCTTTGGCTTGTTGCAAAGCAGCATCAATCGCTACAGCAATCGGAGCAGCGGCATTGGTTAAAAGTTTATAATCAACCAATCCAACCATAATTCCGGCAACCAAAATATACAACACGGTGCAAATTGCCAATGAACCTAAGATCCCTAAAGGCATATCTTTTTGCGGATTTTTAGCTTCTTGTGCGGCGGTCGAAACTGCGTCAAAACCAATGTAAGCAAAGAAGATAACGGCGGCTCCAGTCACCACTCCGCTAAATCCGAACGGCATAAAATCTGCACATCCCGCACTACCAGGCGCACATCCGATTCCTAAATTGCTCTTATTGACATAACCGATTCCGGCGATGATAAAAAGAACTACAACCAGAACTTTAACTAATACAATTACTGAGTTAAAACTGGCGGATTCCTTAATACCTTTGATCAATAGTAAAGTAACCCCAATTGCAATCAACAATCCGGGTAAATTTATGATTCCGTGAACTGTGGTTCCATCTGCCAGAGTTATTGTTTCAAACGGACCTTTACTCAGAGCCAGCGGGAAATTTATCCCCAAAGTATCTCTGAATAAACTGACGACGTAGCCCGACCATCCGACTGCAACTGTTGCTGCCCCGAAAGCATATTCGAGAATTAAATCCCAGCCAATAATCCACGCTACAAACTCACCGAGCGTTCCATATCCATAAGCGTAGGCTGAACCGGAAATTGGCACGCTTGCTGCAAATTCTGAATAGCAAAGTGCTGCAAAGGCACTAACGATACCTGCCAGAATCATTGAAATAACCACAGCAGGTCCGGCGTGTTTACCGGCTGCCTGTCCGGTCAAAACGAAAATACCTGTTCCAATAATTGCCCCTACGCCAAGCATTGTTAGGTCTAACCCGGTTAGCGTTTTCTTAAGGGTATGTTCGCCGGTTTCCTGAGCTTCGGCGATAATACTTTCAATTGATTTTGTCGCAAAAAGTGACATTAGAAATCCTCCTAATTTTTATGATTGCTGTTTTTATTTATCTTAAATTATAACTTTATTCTGTATCTTTTTTCCGTTTTCGCCTTTTTGGTTTTTCTTCAACGGTAGTTTCTGTGTTGGCTGACTTAATGGTTTCAGTAACCTCTTCAACCAGAGGTTGAGTTTCAATCGGTGTTTCAGTCTTTTTATCAGTAACTGTTGTAGAAGTTTGTTCTTTTTCTGATGTCGGTTTCCAAAGGTAAAAGACAGGAACACCTGTCAGCACGATTATCAAGCCCGGAATGGATGTGCTCGGTTTATAAGCCAATAAAACTAAACAAATGATGGTTGCGACGACAATATAAACCGCCGGAATTATCGGATACCCAAAGGCTTTATAAGGACGTTCAACATCAGGACGTTTTTTCCGCAAAATAAACAAACCGACAATCGTCAAAATGTAAAAAATCAAAACGGCGAAAACAACGTAATCGAGCAATGTTCCGTAAAGATTGCCATAACTTTTGGCACCTGATGCACTAACTGTAACAGTTCGGGGAAAGACTAAAAGGCACGACCAAACGCATTGTAAGATCAAAGCCGTAGCCGGAACGTGTTTTTCATTTAGCTGTCCAACCGATTTGAAAAACAAATTGTCTTTTGCCATCGCATAATACACTCGTGCTCCGGCCAGAATCAAACCGTTATTGCAGCCAAAAGTCGAAATAATAATCGCTACCGCCATAATCGTGGCACCAACTCCGCCGAACATGACGTTCAAGGCAGCTGTGCCAACCCGATCATCC
The DNA here is from genome assembly GCA_035438525.1 of Pyrinomonadaceae bacterium. Classification (GTDB taxonomy): domain Bacteria; phylum Acidobacteriota; class Blastocatellia; order Pyrinomonadales; family Pyrinomonadaceae; genus JAIBCC01. The sequence continues at coordinate 1,659 of DAORIL010000438.1, read as the reverse complement.
GGTGCTGTTTGAATTTGTTTTAAGGAAAGTGTGGTCAGATAGGCAAAATTTGCCAAAATATACAGCGCAATCACCAAACCTGTTCCCATCGCCAATGAAAGCGGAATATTCTTTTGCGGTTCTTTGACTTCACCCGCCGTAAAAGTAATATTATTCCAGGCGTCTGACGAGAAAAGTGACCCAACCTGTGCCACGGCAAAAATAACGATCAGACCGAATAATCCGCTACTGACTGAAACTTCGGGCAAGAAACTAAAATAAGGCTTAATAACTTCGGCATTTTGCGGAGTAAAAAGATTCGACATATTGGCCGAAAAAGTTCCGCTCGCACCCCCGATAATAATTCCTAATAAAACTAATGCAATCAACGAAAGTGTTTTGGCAGAAGTAAAAATATTCTGAACTAATTTGCCTAAGGCCAAACCCTGCATATTCAAAAACGTCAGAAAAATTATTAACAAAACCGCTACAAGTTGTTGCGTGGAAAGACTGAGAGCATAGCCGGATGACACAGAAATTGGCGCGACAATATAGTTATCAGCAGAAATTCCTGTAATGAAAATGCCCAAAAATCTGGCAAAAGCGACTCCAACCGCAGCGATTGTGCCGGTTTGAATCACCAAAAATAATGCCCAACCATAAAGAAATCCCCAAAGTGGCGAATAACTTTCGCGCAGATAGACGTATTGTCCACCCGCTTTCGGCATCATTGCGGCGAGTTCTCCGTAACTCAATGCGGCAAAAACCGTCAGCAGTCCGGTAATAATCCAGGTTAAAAGCAGTCCGCCTGCAGAACCCGTTTGACGAGCGATGTCGGCGGAAACTATAAAAATTCCCGAACCAATCATCGAACCTGCTACAATGGTAGTTGAATCGTAAAGTCCTAAACTGCGAACAAAACCTTCGTTTGCTTCTTCAGCCATAAAATTTTTGTCTTAAGAAAGTTGCGGTAAATGTTAGGCATATTATACTTTTTTGTTATAAAAGTAAAACTTTTTCTTAGTTATATGAGCGAAAAACAAAAAAAATCAGGCGATATGCCAAAAGAAGATTTTCGGAAGTTCGGATATGAAATCATTGATTTTATAGCTAATTACTTTGAAAATCTAGAAAATTATCCTGTTTTATCACAGAATCAGCCGAATGATTTAAAAAATGCTTTGCCAACTTCTGCCCCAATCGAAGGCGAAAGTTTTCCACAGATTTTGGGGGATGTGGAAAACTTAATTTTGCCTGCGGTAACACATTGGAATCATCCAAATTTTCACGGACTTTTTTCGACTTCGACCAGCTCTGTCGGCGTTTTTGGTGAGATGTTAACCGCCGCTTTTGATATGAAAGCGATGCTTTGGCGCACTTCGCCCGCTTCGACCGAGCTCGAACCTGTCGTGTTAGATTGGCTTCGACAAATGATGGGATTGCCCGCAGATTTTCACGGTTTAATTTACGACACGGCTTCGATTTCGACTTTGCACGCAATTGCGATGGCACGGGAAAAATTGAATCTCGGAATCCGTGAAAACGGAATGAGTGGGCGCACCGATTTGCCTCTGTTACGGGTTTATTGTTCGGAACAAACACACAGTTCGATTGATAAAGCCGTGATTTTACTTGGACTTGGGCAAAAATCTTTAGTAAAAATTCCAACCAATGAACGAT
>DAORIL010000437.1:0-5865 GCA_035438525.1 Pyrinomonadaceae bacterium | reverse complement strand
AACTTGGTGGCGAGGCATCAGATTTGCCCTTCCGATGCCTCATTTGCAAAATCGTTCTCACGGAGTTATGAATGAAAACCAAATGATTTTGCTCTGCCATAACTTTTCAAAAACTAAATTGGACGAAGGCAAGATTACGAATACTTGCTTTGGGTCGTCGTGTAATGTCCATTTCTCTTAGGCTTACCTTCAAAATGGTTCCGGCACTTATCATTACGTTTGTGCCTGTGTGTCCCTTTATCTCCACACCGCTTCGCCCAATTTAATTTTCAAAAAAAACGGCGGCTTATGGATGAACATTCACCGCCAAATTATCAATTGAGAAAACCCCTTGCTCTAAAACTTTTAGTCAAAATCCTTATCCACTTTGAAACCCAACCACACTAAAACACCTATCAAAGTTAAAATGGCAAGGACGATAAACGCGCCGACAAATATTGCTCCGCTTTTCATACAGCGTTCCTTTTGGCTTTGAATTGCTGAAGACTGTTGATCAGCTCATTCACAAAATCGCGCGATTCCTGATCCATCCGGAAGAGGTTCAAATCGGCGTATAATTTGATCTCTCCGGCATCACCAAAAGAAATTACATCCGACGGCTCGAAGGACTGTAATTGAGTCGAAAAATAAGGTGTTTCAAATTCTCGTTTAGCTTCGATCTTGTCGAGCAGCTCCGAATGGCGATTACTGCCAACCACCACAGCATTAACTAATTGAGGGTTATTTTGAAGTCTTTCGATGACTGCCTGTTTACCCGAGCCATTTGCCCCGGCAAGAATAATATTGGGCTTATCTTCGGTTTTATTTTCGATATTTACTTTTTCATCCTGAAATACCGGCTCAGGAACTTTGATCGCTTCTTCAATTACTTCATCGAATTTACGGTCAAGTTCAGCTTCGCTCGGCAGCATTTCGGCTTCAAATGTTTCCGTAAAACTTTCACCGCGTCCAAGATCAATGCCGATTTTCATATCTTCCGGCGCAACATTTTCCGCTTCAAACTCTTTAATTGCTTCTTCCAACTGCGACGGTTCATTAAGCAGATTTTTCAATCTATACTGTTCACGTCCACGGTCAAACGCATTTTTCAAGTTAGGAAATTTGCTGAATTTTGTTTTCAAAGTTGACCAGCCGATTCCGAGTTTTTCCGCAACTACGGCTTCAACGTCTCTTAAAATTCGTCCTTCGGCTTCAGTCGCGTATTTTTCAACATCCGATTCGTTGATTTGGATAAAAGCACGGGAATGTGAATTACCATTCCTGATAACTGGTTGTGTTTGCATTGAAATCTCCTTATTTTTATTGTTTTTAGTTTCAAAAAAATCTTTATATCTGGCTCGACCACGATTGTAGGCTTCACGAAATTCAGCGTCCCGGCGCATCTTCATATTCAGGTCGCGGACTGACATATTCATCTTTTTAGCGACTTCTTCGATGTCCCGGGAAAATTGGGCAACGTCTTCGACCTTTTTCGCTAATCCGTTTCGTTTGGGTCTTTCCGGTTTGAAAGGACTTTCGAGAGCTGCTTTGGAAATTGGTGGTTCGAGTGAAATTTCTTGCCGTTCTTTTTCGACGACCGCAACCGGTTGAACAATTCCTAAACCGTAATTGCGCCGACCTTCGTCCCAGGCTAATTGCAGATCATCGCTATAATTCAGTTTTTGGATTAAAAATGATTCGGCGACATCTATTTTCCGAGCCGATTCTTTGCGGGATAAACCTAATGTTGCTAATTCTTTAACAAATTCGGGTGTCCAGCGATGGATCGGTTGTTGATTGGCAATTCCTGAATTGACCGTCACCACTTGCCCAACCTTTGATCTATCCGGTTCCGGCAATGGAGTAAAATCCATTCCGAGCTGGTCGTTTCCAATATGCCAGAATTTTGTCGGAACTTTTTCGGGTCTGAAAAATGCGGTCAATGTTCCGTTAAATTTGCGGACGATCACATTTTCAGCTTCCAGAATGGTGAAAATATCGGTCAGATCTTCGCTCATTTCAAATCCGCCGCGGCGTTTGATCTGCGGCAAAGTGCAATGAAAATGATCAATGGCGCGTAAGATCTTTGCCTTCGCCGATTCCAAAACATCTTCCGGAACATCAGGCAAATAACGGTCGCTCTTTTTGATCGTTAATTCTTCATCATATTTTCGGGTAAAATCTGCCATTGCTTTTCCTAAATTATTGAAAAATTTCAACTATGGTGACTCCTGCGATCTGTTCATATTGGGCTTTTGATTGGAGATAAGCCTCGTATGCTTCCCGTTTCAAATCGGTTTCCGGTAATTCCCGGGCAATTGCATCATAAACATCCAACTGCTCATTTGAGGTTTGGCGAACAATGTTCAGCAGTTTGCTCTTATGGTTTTGAGCTTCACGGGAGATTTCATGCCATTGCAAATTCATTTTTTTCCAGATGAATTTAGCCAGTTCCGGGTGTTTGTAGTGGAGAGCTTCCAAAACATCCATGGCTTCACCGAATAAAGTGTCTTTGCGCGAATCCGCCGGATTTAATTGGCGTGATATTTTGCTCGAATCTTTGCGGTGTAAATAATCTGAAGCATCCACGAAACATCCGTTAAATTCCGGGTCTTTGGTCTTCAGATAGATCTCTAAATCAAATTTTTCTCTTTCAAGTGGTGTCATAACCAAAATTAATAGCCAAAAATGGCGATAAAACAGGACTTCCCAAAACTCCCCTGATTAGTTCTAAACTAAAAACTATTAGCTAATCATTGACCCGGCGGCGGCGAAGTTAATTCAATTTGAAGTCAGTAGTCGCCGCATTTCGCTCTTTGAAAATTTATTTTGAAGGGATTAATCAACTTGGTGTTTACTTAATCCCTTCGCGGACGACAATAAGCCCCTCAACCATGCGTCGCCCATTGATCCTTTCAGTTTTTGACAGCCCTGAAAGGAAACTCTTTAATCAGGGAAATTTAATGTCGCAAATTCCCCAAATAACTGTTTTGCTTTTGCGTCATAAGCCTTTGCTGCTTCCGTTTTAGTGCTAAAACGTCCGAGATGAATGGTTTTATTATTAAATCTGATGTTTGCCATAAAAAGTTTTCCAAACTGATAAACTCCCCTAAAGCCGGATTGGTTTTGATATGACCCGTTTGCTGCATTTTGACTTCTCGTGGCAATCCGTAAATTACTCTTTCGATTGTCTAATCCGTTTCCGTTTTTATGATCGACTTCAAAACCGTCAGGCGCATTTAACAAAAATCGGTGAAGGCGAACTCTTTTCATTTTTATAGCTGTCCAGGCATAACTTTTACATTTCTTTTTGTTATCGAAGTTAAATTGCCAATTCCACTGACAAACCCTTTCAACATCTTCAATATCAATTAACGCCACTTTTCCTTTGGTTAAGGGAAGTTCCGCGTGATCACCAATTATTTTTGCTTGTCTTTTATTTATCATAATGTTTGCAAACTTAATGCCTTTTCCCTCGATTAACGATCCGCTCAACCTGCGGAACCAGGATCTTATCTTCGGGATATTCGGCGATTTTCAAATAAGGCTGTAATCTGCCGTTCGCATCGGTGTAGCCGAATCCCATCACGGTCCCAAATAAAAACCTTCGCATCTGAACAAATGAGATCTGATCACCAATAAAAATGTTTCCGACTTTTGATTCTTTGGCACTCATCGTTAAAAGGAAGGGCGGATTTATTCGTCGTTCATCCACCCTCATCGGCAACTACCCCCATAGTCGCCGGGAGAAACTCAAACCTGCGCCGTTTGCGGAAATCGCGTGTTATCAGCTTCAGCAACCAAATCAACGTGGTCGCAGCGGCGATGATTTCCGCAAAGCTGGCATTCCGCATAACGTGCATTTCCCAACTCTTTAACCAAAACGGTCGCTCTCGGACTTGTAAAAACCAGATAACGGCGACGCGGCAACTGACTCAGGAAAAGCGGAACGACTTTTATTTTGCTGTCGGCTGAATCTGAAAGCCGGTTGGCTTTCATTCGGCAAACTTCGCCCATCCCTGACTCTGTATGATTTTTCAATTCGCGGTGGCATCGTTGGCATTTTGGCATCTGTTTTTCTCCTTAACTTTTTTTTTCAAAATCGAACTGTTAAAGAGATTGTAAGAAACTTTCTTACCTTTGTCAAGAAAGTTTCTTACAAGATAGAGAAAATTTTTTAGTTTGGTAAAGCTATATCTTTAAAGACATCTAAAGAAACCTCAAAATAGTTGCTTAATAGCATAAGTTTTTCCAATGAGATTGCTTTACCCGTTTCAATGTCTGAAATAACCTGTTTTTGCCAGTTAAAACTGGCGGCAACCTGTTCTTGAGTCAGATTTTTATCTTCTCTGATTTTTTTAATTTGCTGACCAAGTGCGAATTTATCTAGTTTTTGAACCGCCATTTCCATAATTCAAAAGAATAAATTGTAAGAAATATTTTGTCAAGAAGATTTCTTACAAAATAAAAGAACATTTATGACAAATTTAGTAATAAAATTTCTTACTATGCCACAAAGTCCAGCCGAAAGTTTTGCTCTTTGGATGTCGAAACGTCGGGAAGAATTAAATATAACGCTTGATGTCTTAGAAGTAAGAACAGGTATTAAAAAACAACATTTAAGCGTGCTTGAGCGTGCATCTCCACATTCTTTGACTGGTAAACCTGTGGTTCCCAAACGTCCAACAGTGGAGAAAATAGCTAAAGGTTTAGAAGCTCCGATTCAAGAGGCATTAAACGCAGCCGGTTATGCCTCGACCAAAGAAGTTGAAGGAAAAGAATATGTTGGCGTAAAAGTGGCATTGCTCGGCGCAAAGAATTTTTCCGAAAAAAATGTTGAAGAATTTTACCGGGATATGGCAATTTCCGTGGAGATCGCCAAAAGAAAACTCGAAGAAAGAGAAAAAGCAAAGGAATAAATTATGAATATCTCCCTCAAGAAACTCATAAAATACGAATTTAACCGTCGCTCACTAACCGAACAGGATTTTTACCACATTTGCGAACAAGAAGGGATCACGATCATTGAACGCTATCAATCCAATTGTTTTTATTTCACAGTTGAAGGAGTGCCATTTATTACAATTGGAACGCGCAAAAGAGGGTTAAAGCGTTTGTTTGCTATGTTTCACGAACTTTCTCATTATTTTTTACATAGCGGAAAAGACCCGCAGGAAGTTTTCTTTTTCGGATTAACCGAAACCAAACAAGAAATGGAAGCCGATGTATTTGCAACAATTGCATTAATTCCTTTTAACAAAATTGATGATTACGATTTTCTTGATGAGCATCCGAATAAGTTTGCCCGTCGGGTTTTTAATGACCGGAAAAAAATTGAATTTTTATACAAGGTTTGAGGGTTTTAAGATTTTATTTCTAATGAATTTGTAATTAAAAAAAATTGACGATTAATCCGGCATTTGCCAAGATAGTAATGAGAGGTTCGTATGAAGAACGATAAAAACTCTAAAGACAATACCCCCGAACTAAGCCCCGAAGAAGTTCAGGTAGGTCTACGTTTTTTTTCCAATACTATTAAACAAATGTCTGAGGATATAGAAAGGTTTAATAAGAATCGAAAAGAAGCAGAGGAGCGAATTAAACGTGGTGCAAGAAGAACTTCCGGGCGTATTATATGATTTTCTCTATCGAGATAACAATCGTATATCGTCCTATTATGCTCAAATATTTAACGGACGGCTTTCCATTCTGGAAGAAACTGACCTTAAAATTCAAGGTCACGAAAACACGGGAGAGGGAAACATTCAAGTCGCCAAAGTCGGCAGAAAAACTGTCGAATCAACTCAATCCGGCACAAAAAGAGTTATTGACCCTCATGATGTAGCGACTACTGATGTCCTGACACACCTGATAGGAAACTATAAC
>DAORIL010000436.1:0-5907 GCA_035438525.1 Pyrinomonadaceae bacterium | reverse complement strand
CAAAAGTTAATCTGATCGGCGAACAAGGTAAAGAAATCGCTGTGCAGTTCAACGAAGTTTCAGGACATCTTTCTACTGCGACCAAACACCTTTCGGAATCGGTTGGATTGGTTAAAGAAGAAGTAGTTGAACTCAAGGCTTTAGTTGGGCAAACTGCAATTGTGGCAAAAGACAAAGTTGAATTAGTCAGTCGCACGATTGACCGCACTAATCACCAGGTTATTACTACAACTGACTTTATCCAACACAAAGTCGTTGAACCCGCCCGCGAAATTGCGGCGGTAATGGCCGGACTGAGAAAAGGTTTGGAAGTTCTCTTTGCGCCTGCCCCTAAACATCAGATTGACAGGGTTTATAACGACGACGAAATGTTTATTGGTTAGATTAATTTTTGAACTCAATTTTTATCGGGCGATTTTTAAGTCGCCCTTTTTTATTTTGCAAAACACCATTGCCAAAAATAATCTTATCCATTCAGAATTTTCATAATAAAAATCTTGTCGAAATTATTATAAATACAGTATATTATTGACCATCTGATTTTGATGGAAAAAGATTACGGCGATATAACCAGCGTCATTTACGACGAAATGTTTGGAAAAACGAATGAGCCACTCGCTCATTACCTTGCTGTCTCTGAAACCATCAACAAAATGCCGCGCGAAGAATTGCTCCAACGTCAACAGGCGGCAGACCTCTCATTTCTCCATCAGGGAATTACTTTTACAGTTTACGGGCGCGAAGAAGGAACGGAGAAAATTTTTCCGTATGATCTGATTCCGCGCATTATTACCGGCGAAGAATGGGATACCATCGAGCGCGGTTTGAAGCAGAGGATTACTGCTCTCAATTATTTTCTCCACGATATATATCACGACGGCAAAATCTTAAATGACGGAATTGTTCCGCGTGAATTGGTTTTTACCTGTAAACATTATCGACGCGAAATGCGCGGAGTTGATGTCCCTAAAGGCATTTATATTTCGGTGGTCGGAACTGATCTGGTCAGACTTTCTGATGGAAGTTTTGCAGTTTTAGAAGATAATTTGCGTGTTCCGAGCGGTGTTTCGTATATGCTAGCAAATCGGCAAGTGATGAAACGGGTTTTTCCGCGCCTTTTTGCCAATTACGGAGTTCGTCCGATTGATAATTACGGACAACAACTTTTGACCACGTTACGCGCTTTAGCTCCGCGCCAGGACCGTGAGCCGAACATTGTTTTATTAACTCCCGGCGTTTTTAATTCCGCTTATTTTGAACATACTTTTCTCGCCCGACAGATGGGAATCGAACTGGTCGAAGGTCGGGACTTATTGGTTCACGACAATATTGTTTATATGCGGACGACGGGCGGATTGCGCCGCGTGGATGTCATTTATCGGCGGTTGGATGATGATTTTATTGATCCGCTGACCTTTCATCCCGATTCGCAGCTTGGCGTGCCGGGACTTTTTAATGCTTATCGAAGCGGCAATGTTGCGTTGGCAAATGCTATCGGAACGGGCATCGCCGATGATAAAGCTTTGTATGCGTATGTTCCCGAAATTATTCGATATTATTTGAGCGAAGAGCCGATTTTACAGAACATTCAAACCTATTTGCTCGATGATGAGAGCAATCGAAAATATGTTTTGGAAAACTTGGATAGGTTAGTAATCAAAGCGGTGGGCGAATCGGGCGGATATGGAATGTTGATCGGTCCGCACAGCACACGCGAAGAACAAACGAGATTTAGAGATTTAATTAATGAAAATCCACGAAATTATATTGCCCAACCGACTTTGGCACTTTCGACTGCGCCGTGTTTGATAGAAAACGAAATCACTTCGCGCCACGTTGATTTGCGTCCGTATATTCTTTACGGCGACGAAATTTCTATCGTCGCAGGCGGATTGACCCGGGTTGCGTTGAAAAAGGGTTCACTGGTTGTAAATTCATCACAAGGAGGCGGAAGTAAAGACACTTGGGTGTTGTGATTGGGGATTGGAGATTTCGGATGTCGGATTAGATTTTGATCCGACAATCTTGAATAATCTTCAGAATTTAGTCTTATTTGCACTAAGAAAACAATCCAAAATCCCAATTCCCAAATCCGAAATCGAACTGTGTTATCGCGAGTTGCAGACAATTTATACTGGATGAGTCGTTATCTGGAACGGGCTGAACATACGGCACGGGTTCTTGATCTGACGCTCAATTTGTTGCTTGAACAAAATTCGGGCGAGCAGATGCAGGTGCGGATGAATCGTGTTTTGGAAGGTCTTTTTGCCAAATCATTACCGGAAAACGCTTCGCTTTTTGATATGACCAACGCGCTGGCATTTGATCCGAAAAACTCTGCTTCGATCAGTTATTGTTTAGCAAAGGCGCGCGAAAATGCCCGGCAGATTCGTGAACAGATCAGTTCGGAAATGTGGGAGCATCTCAACGCTCTTTATTTGGAAATCACCAATATTTCAATTGATGATGTTTGGCAAAATCAAACAATTCACCAATATTTTCGCAAAGTAAAAGAAGGAGCGCAGTTGTTTCAAGGTTTAGCCGCTTCCACAATGAGCCGCAACGAATGCTGGCAATTTTTGCAGCTTGGGCGCTACATCGAGCGGGCTACTTACAACGCGCACTTTCTAAATGTGCAGGTCGCCGAATTACAAAAAGGTCAATACTATCCTATTGTTTCTAAAGACTTTATGAATTGGGTTGGTTTGCTCAAATGCTTCACGGCGTTTGAAGCTTATTGCAAAGTTTATACCGCAGATTTGAAATCCGACCGGATCATCGAATTTTTATTGCTTAATTCAGAATTTCCTCATTCCGTCCGTTTTTCGGTTGATAAAATGGAGCAGGCGCTCAATGCCATCGAAGAAATGACGGAAGTAAAACGAAGTGGTAAACTCAAACGATTGGTCGGGAAATTGCGTTCGGATTTACGATTTAGCCAGATAGATGAAATTCTTGAATCGGGTTTGGCAAATTATCTGGAAGAAATTCAGCGGCAAAATGCTAAAATCCACGACGGAATTTACGACGTTTATATTAGTTACCCGATCGATCAGGCAATAGCTCAATAAAATGCACTTTGAGATTTTTCACTTAACCAGATTTCAATATAGTAGTGCTGTCACCGAAAGTGTGATGGAATTGCGGATGCAGCCCTTAACCAATGATAATCAGATTTGCACAGCGTATTCATTACAACTTTCGCCATCGGCTCGTCCATTTGAATTCGTTGATCAATTTGGCAACACGGTTCAGCATTTCGACATTCCCGAAAAACATTCTAAACTTGAAATAACTACCAAATCTTTGGTGGAAGTGAGCGAGCGCAAGCCTCTGCCGGAATCTTTGCCGCTGGAATCGTGGAAACAACTTGGCGAAGAGATCGAAAAAGGAGATTTTTGGGAGTTTTTACTTCCCAGTCAATTTGCCCAAAAAACTCAGGCACTCAATAATTTACAAAACGAAATCAACGCCACCCACGAAAAAGATCCATTGACACTTTTGCGCGAAATTAATTCGTTTTTCAAAGCTAATTTTGAATATGCGCCTGAAACTACCGAGGTAGATTCGCCGATTGATGTTGCTATCAATCAACGGAGCGGAGTTTGTCAGGATTTTGCCAATATTATGATCGCATTGGTTAGAGGCTTGAAAATTCCTTGCCGTTACGTCAGCGGTTATTTATTCCATCGCACCGACGACCGCAGTCACATTGCCCAGGATGCAACACACGCCTGGGTTGAGGCATATTTGCCGACGCTAGGTTGGGTGGGCTTTGATCCGACCAATGATTTAATTGTTGGCGATAGACATATTGCAGTTGCTGTCGGGCGCGATTATACGGATGTTCCGCCGACTCGCGGAGTTTTTAAGGGAAATGTCGAAAGCCAATTAAGCGTTGCTGTTCGCGTCCGCCAAGCCGAAACAGATGAGGTTGAATCAAGCGAACTCCACGCCGTCAAACGGAAAGGTTTTATTACCGTGATGAAGCCGAAAATTCAGGAAGCCCAACAACAGCAATGATTAAAACTTTAATTTTTGACCTCGGCAAAGTGATTATCAACTTTGACCATTCACGGATTATTCAAAGAATTGAGCAGTTTTGCGAGTTTAACAAAGCCGAGATTTCGCAAAAGGTCTTTGCCACAACTGCCACGCAGGATTATGAAATTGGCAAAATCTCATCGCTGGAATTCTTTGAATCGGTCAAAAATTCGCTTGATTTACGGATGAATTTTAGCGAATTTGCTGATACTTGGAACTGCACTTTTGATTTGAAACCGATTCTTTCAGAATCATTTATCGAAAATTTGGCAACCAAATATCGTTTATTGATCTTGTCGGATACGAATGAATTGCATTTTGAATTCATCAAGCAAAACTTTCCGATTTTGCGCTATTTCGATGATTACGTTTTGTCATATCAGGTTGGTGTGGTTAAGCCTGACGAAAAGATCTTTCGGGCTGCAATCGAAAAAGCAAGCTGTTCCGCTGAAGAATGTTTTTTCACTGACGACCGCGAACCTAATGTGTTAGGAGCACAAAAGGTCGGCATCAATGCAGTGCAATTCATTTCAGCAGAACAGTTAGCCGAATCAATTCAAAACATAATCCGTCAAAACGTGAGCATCTCCGTTTGAGGTCGTGGTTAAAAATAATCCGATTCCTTTGGCATAAAAATATTCTGAACTATATGCCATCGGCAGAACATTTCCGTTCATCGTAAATTTTGAATCGCCTTTGACGACCGTGACATTGTGATAAGTTTTTCCTTCAACCTCTTTGGAAATACCGACTTGGGTGACCGTCATGGTTGTATCAGTGACAATTCCGTTAGCTGTATATTGAACTGCCCAATTCATTCCAACCGTAAAATCATCTTTCAAATACGGATGAAAAACATTAGCATCAAAGGCATTAGTGTAATAAATATCGCCGTCCTTACGCATCAACGAATTAGCGTTGGTAGTAGTGTTATGAAGCGTAAAAAGATTCGGATTCGTTCCATCAATTCCAACTACTGAATTAGTGTAACTTCCGCCGGTTGACATTTTATAAGTCCATTTGTTGCCGACTGCTAAAGGATAAAGAACGGTTTCTCCCGTCAAAGCCATAAATTTTTGTAATCTCCTTAGAAAAAATAATTTTGCTAAGGTTTGACGGTAAAATACAGGAATTTTGCTGTATTTCTTCGTTTTATCGGGTAAATGACTGCAGTTTGAATTTACGAAAGTCTGTGAAAGCGGTATGATAAGCGTTTGATTTTCAAAAATAGAACAAGGGATTTTTTTTAATGAGATTTTTATCGGAAATCAATTCGCCCGCAGATTTACGGCAACTAAAAGTAGAAGATTTACAAGAGGTTGCTGACGAGGTTCGACAATTTATTATTGACACTTGTTCGCGGGTGGGTGGACATACAGGTGCATCTTTGGGCGCGGTTGAGCTCGCGGTGGCGATGCACTATGTTTTTGATACGCCAGGCGATAAATTAGTGTGGGATGTTGGGCATCAGGCTTACGCACACAAAATTTTAACCGGCAGACGCGACCAACTCCATACGATCAAACAATACGGCGGACTTTCGCCTTTTTTGAAACGTGATGAATCGATTTACGATTCTTTTGGTGCGGGACATTCTTCGACTTCGCTTTCTGCCGCGCTTGGAATGGCGGTCGCCCGTGATAAAAAAGGTGAAGATTTTCACGTTTGCGCAATGATCGGCGATTCTTCGTTGGCAAACGGAATGGCAATGGAAGCCGTTAATCAAGCCGGACATCTCAAATCGCGTCTGATTGTGCTTTTGAACGACAACGAAATGTCAATTGCACCTGCAGTTGGTGCATTGAGCCGTTACTTAAACCGGATTAAGGGGGCACAAAGCTATCAGCATTTGAAAGAGGAAAT
>DAORIL010000435.1:0-5910 GCA_035438525.1 Pyrinomonadaceae bacterium | reverse complement strand
ACACTCCATTATCTATTTCAAGTAACGGACAAATTGAATTAAAAACACAGTTGATTATTGCCTTTTTCCAAATCAAAGTTTGAATTTCGGGTTCGGCTCTAAACCTAAAATGAGGGCTGTTTAATTTAGTGACAATGGTTGCTAAATTAGCTTGATTACCTTTGATTATTCCAATCGGGCAAACCGAAACCGGTTTAAAGCGCACTTTATTTTGAGAAATATTCTGGCTCGTGACAAATAACACGCAGCGGTAAATTTCAGGAAAATCATGGTCAACAAAGACTTTCTCAACGCCTAGTCCGTTCTGCAAAACGACCACCGGAGAATTTTTTATTCTGTTCTTTAATCGCCGCGATAGATCTTCATTTGCGTAGGATTTATTTGTCAAAACGATAATGCCTTCGAGTTCAGAAAAGTAATTGATTGTGCTGACCGCAATCTCCGATTCAAGTTCGGTTCCATCATTTAATACGACTTGTATTTTCCTGCGGCTATTTGATTTATCATCAACTCTACCCCGAAGAAGAACAACATCCTTGCCGGCGTGTTTAAGAGAAACGGCAAGTGCTTTTCCAATTGCTCCCGCTCCGATAATGTAAATATTATTCTTCATAAATTACCATCCTGTAAAACCTCCTAAACTGGAAAATCTGTTTGCAGCGCCAATCCTAAAGTTGGGTATGAGGCAAATCAATTTCCATTTTCAAATTAATTTATTCATGCTTTATTAAATATATTTTATAAAAAGGATGCAGAACAGATGCAGATTTTGTTTTATCAACCGGATCAGATTAAAATTTTAAGGGAGAATGAATGAAATGGCAGAAAAATGGCGCGAGCCGTTGCTTTACGAACGAGTTGCCGCACGAATCGAGCGAATGATAGAAAATGGGGTTTTGCGCCCGGGAGAAAAAGTGCCGTCGGTGAGGACTATCAGCCAACAGCAACGCGTCAGTCTCTCAACCGCTTTTAAGGCCTATTATCATCTGGAAATCAAAGGTTTGCTCGAAGCGCGTCCTCGTTCCGGTTTTTACGTCCGACCTTTGCCGCAAAAATTGTCAACGATTGTAACAAAATCAACCCCTTCGACCACTCCGAGCGATGTAAAAATTCACGACCTGGTAACTGAAATTTTTAACTCTTTCAGCCAACCTGATATTACCCCACTTGGGGCAACTTCTGTTGATGAACGGCTTCTTCCAGCTTCAAAGCTGCAAAAGTTTTTGGTTCGGGCAACAAGGCAATCTCCAGAGCAATCCTTAAAATACGATTTTTCTGGTGGATTGTCGGAATTGCGCCGCCTCATTGCACGCCGGGCGGCGACCGATTGGGGCGGGAATCTGACACGCGACGACGTCACAATAACGGCGGGTTGTTCGGAGGCTCTTACAATGGCTTTGCGGGTGGTCGCCCGTCCGGGCGACTCAATAGTTATAGAATCACCGTCCTATTTTGGAATCTTGCAAAGAATTGAAAGTCTGGGTTTAAAAGCACTTGAAATTGCCACGAATCCCGACAGGGGCATTTCTCTTACCGAACTAGAGCGGGTTCTTTGCACCGAAAAAGTGGCTGCAGTGCTTCTCGTTCCAAATTTCGGTAACCCGCTCGGCAATTTGATGCCGGACGATAAGAAAAAAGCCATAGCGGAAATGCTTGCCCGACGTGAAATTCCGCTTATTGAGGACGACATTTGCGGCGATTTACATTTCGGAACGATGCGCCCGAAACCAATCAAAACTTTTGACTTAAAAGGTTTGGTTTTGCTCTGTTCGTCCTTTTCAAAAACGCTCGCGCCCGGCTACCGCGTGGGATGGGTCGCGGCAGGACGATTTCACGAACAAGTTTTGCGGCTTAAACAAATGACCACCATCGGCACATCCCTACCGCCGCAAATGGCAATTTCTGCTTTTTTGCAGTCAGGAAATTACGACCGTCATTTGCGCGGATTGAGAACTGCTCTCTTCAGACAGATGCTGCTTACTGTCGAAGCCGTGAGCAAATATTTTCCGCCGAAAACCAGAGTTTCGCACCCTCAGGGTGGCTCCGTTCTTTGGGTCGAACTACCAAAAGGCTTTGATTCGCTGGCACTTTACCGCCACGCCCTCAGTGAAAAAATCGGAATTGTCCCAGGGATCGTTTTTTCGGCGCAAAATAAATACCGTAACTTTATTCGTTTGAGCTATGGACATTGTTTTGATGAAAAAATTGAATTTGCAATCGAAAAGCTCGGGGAAATTATTCAAATTGTTAACCGCAACTTGAGCTGACCTCTTATCAGTTTTGGGAATAACCAACCAATGAAAAGTCCTAACCCGGTTTATCGTGTATTTTCTTTGAGGAATTTGTAAGTCAGTTTTATCTTTTTGGTGAATTTGAGCCAATAAAAAATACCATATTTCAAAGTCGATTTTTTTGAACTGCTACTTTAACCGATTTCGTATTTTTGGTTTTAAAAATTAAATCTCGTTAGTGCTAAACGGGAATTTCCAAAACCTTGACTCCTTCAAATTTTTTTCGCCTCAACCAGCGATTTTTTTTTGTTTGTAAATCTCAAGAAAATCAGCGATTTCTTGGGATTTACGCCCTTCGCTTTTTAACAAAATGAGCTGACAATTAAGGAGGAACCTTTAACTGTTTCCATTTCGATAAAAAGTTTCCAGTTCCTGACGTTGGTTATCATTTAAATCAATCCTTATGATTCTGCTAACAAAGCAAATGGTTTACAATATTTCAATCTGATTACTTGTTTATAAATGATATTCCAAACTTACATTCCAAAATCCCCCCTTAATCAATTCGTTGATTGTTTCATTTTTCACGATGGGTTTCAGCCTCCACATTCGATTGACCGTTTTTTGCCGGACGGAAATGTTGAAATAATTATTGACCTTGACGATAAACCAAAATTTATTTACGACAATGAAACTCTGAAAGAAATTCAATCAGTCTCGCAAGTTTGGGCATCGGGGGTGCGAACTGAGCCAATTTCGATCCCTTCAGCCAAGGACGCTTCGATGATGATTATTTCTTTCAAGCGTGGAATGGCTTATCCTTTTTTCCCCTTTCCGATGAATGAAATTACCGATTGCGTATTAGATGCAGATTTGATTTGGGGAAATAAATTTGCACTCATCCGAGAACAAATTGCTACCAACAAATTTTCGGCAAAAAAATTCCAAATTGTTGAAAACTTTTTATGCCGTAATTTTATTTCAACCCTAATTCGGAATCCTTGCGTTGAATTTGCCCTACAACAAATCATTCATCAACCTCAACAAATCAAACTAAGTCAACTCACCCAAAAAATTGGTTATTCGCAAAAGCATTTTATAAAACTGTTCAATGATCAGGTTGGGATCACTCCGAAAAGTTACCTAAAAATTATGCGTTTTCAAAAAGCCGTGACAGAAATTGAGAAATTCAGCGAAATTGACTGGCTTTCGATTTCAAATGATTGTGGTTTTTATGACCAAGCTCATTTTATCAATGATTTCAAAACTTTTTCTGGTTTCACCCCCGAAGAATATTTTTATCGAACAAGCGATTTCCTCAATTACATTCCAGTCAGATAGGTAAATTTTTTCCAATACAAAAAAGAATTCATCACTTAACCTTAAATCACTATGGATAATTTTTATATCAATCATATGGCTGTTTTTGTGTGTGCGGTGATGAGTTTAGTCATCGGCGGTGTTTGGTGGTCGCCCTTGCTTTTTGTTAAGGCGTGGCAAAATGAAGTGGGTTTAAGCGATGAGCAACTAAAAAAAATGAAGCCATTTAAGGTTTTCGGTTTGACCTTTGGTTTGGCGTATTTAGCCTCGTATAATTTAGCGGCGTTTTTAGCCGATAAAGGAACGACTTGGAAATGGGGATTGGCGGCGGGACTGTTGGCAGGATTTTGGGCAATTGCTATGGTTTTAATCATAGGTCTTTTTGAACAACGGACTTTCAAACATTTGTTGATAAATTGCGGTTTCATTGCTGTTTATTTTGCAGTCATCGGCTTTATTTTAGGAATTTGGAGATAAAAAATGGCAACCAAAACATCAGGCGAAATCGAAAAGGAATTTATTGCAGGATTGGAACAGGCAACCGGTAAAGAATTGAGCGTCTGGGTTAACGAAATCAAGTCTTTCGAAAATCAAAAACGGAACAATATTATCAATCTTTTAAAGACAGAATTTGCCTTTGGGCATATGCACGCATCATTGTTGACGGGAATTTATGCCAACGGCGGAAAGCCAGTTTATGGAGATACTTCTGAACTGTTAGAAAACCAACTTTCAAAAGCAAATGGAATGCGCCAACTATTTGAAGCCTTTATCAATTTTGTCCAGATTGTATTCCCCGAATCAACTGTTTTGCCAAAGAAAACCTATATTTCGATTTTGGAAAAACGCGAATTTGCGGCAATCAACATCAAACCCAAAGAATTGAAAATCGGATTTGATTTGGGTGATAAGCCCTTTGACGAAATCCTTACAAAATCAAAACTGACCGGACCAATGCCGCGCATTTCACATCAGATAATTTTGACCGAAGAAGTCCAAATTAATGAGTTTTTAGCAGAACTTTTAAAGGATTCCTATAGTCGGTCACACACAAAATGAGAGGAAAAGTAACTGTAAATAATTAACCGGAAAGGAGGATCGGAAATTATAAAAAACTTCAGAAAACCTCAAGATTGAAAATCTGGAATATTTTACTCCATTTTAATCAAAGGATAATCATTTTGAATGCTTTTCAATTTCCTCAGCTTTAAGTCGGTATTCATCAGATTTTCATTTATTTCCCATCAAATGGTTGTTTCACTGACTTTTTTGTAATGTCTTATTAAGTCCTTATGTCCTTCTCCCAATTGGTTGATTTTATTGTTCAAGGCTTATTCAAGCTGATTTTCGCCACTATAAGTAACACCCAAAGTAATGAAAGTCGTAGCAATTGCAAGACTACCCGAGTCGTTTGCAGAATGTCCTAATTCCAAGGCTTTTTCTAAAAAGGCTTTGGCTTTGTCAAATTTATCTTGCCGATTTAAGATTGCGTCAATTTGATTGAATGAATTAATTGCCTTCTCAATTTTTCCGTCTTTTTGGTATTCAATCGCAGCTTTTTCGTAATAAACTATGGCACTATTTTGACTTAGTTTTATGGTCATCAGCAATTTTTAATAGATTCTCGGCACTGTCGCTATCCTGTCCATTCGCCGGATTTATAGCTAAAATTACTAAAAAGGCAAATAAAATAACATGTTTTACTGATTTCATAATAATTAGAAGCTACCTTTTAAGGTTGAAAAATTTCCAGTTATTTTGTGTTTAATTCTTTTAGCAAGTAAACAACAAATTCGGGATGTGAAGAATGATTTTTACAAAAACATTTTTTAACCATTTTATCTACTCCATCTAGGGTTGATTATCAATGTTTTTTTTGAGGGAGTATTGTATAAATTAAAGGCTGGTTGAATAAACAAATGGTAACTCAAATGTTATGTGCCGATAGGAAAATCCGCCTAATAATATTTAGCTGCAGATGAAAGCCAAATTTTGTTGATTGGATATGAATTCTTTTTCAACTTTAACCAAATAACCACTCCAAAAGTCTTTCGGTTACACATTGGGGACATATGTGTAACCGTTGTTTTTTGATTAAAAGTGGTTTAAACTCGGTGAAGTTTTTGTTAATTACGCCAATCTTTCCTGATTGTTCTAAAAAAAATGTCTGAAGAAATTTTAGTAATCGAAGATCAATCTTTAATTTCCCTAGATGTCGATGCAACGGTCGATGCCTGGGTCAATAAAACTTCACATTCAAATTTAGCCAGAGCCAAAGATATTAAAAACGATAAATCCCGGGCGATCTTTAATTTTTTTGATTTTACCGAAAAATCACCGGAAAGGGTTTTGCCGCAGG
>DAORIL010000434.1:0-5923 GCA_035438525.1 Pyrinomonadaceae bacterium | reverse complement strand
CGAAAGCAGGTTCTTTGGTTTTGGAATATGGCTCATTGACATTTATTGACACAAAAATACTGGAAATGGCAATTTCCGCCTTTGATCACGAAATAATTGAGGCAAGACGAAAAGCAAACACTAAACCATTAAAAGCAGAGGTTCATGCTGCTGAATTGATTGTTAAAGTGCTTAGATCGGTTCAACTGCCTTCTGCCTTTCTTTTAACGCTTGCAGATGGCACGTCAATTGGCGGAGAGATTAAGGAAAGCGGAATGGAAGATCAAATTTCATCGTATCATTTCAAGTATGGAGCGGATGCGCTATCGGATATTTATATGATTGGTATAAAAGATGTGGCACAACCTACAAATATGCTTTCAAACGAGTCATTATTTGGGGCAAGTCAACAATTAGCTCAAGGATTAAACCAAGCCTTTTTCCCGTCGAATGCTTATCGTGTTACGCCCCTTGCTTTATTTAGGCAATTGTAATGTTCATAATGGTTTGTCAAAATTTTAAGTTGGGATGTGTGCAGTAATTTGAATAACTTATGTCCGACATTTACGATGTGCTCCCTATTTCAACCCATCTCGGAACAATCCGCGACAAGGAAGAGAACATTGTGAAACCGTACGTAGCAATTTATTTTCCCGATGAAATTTTGCAAAAATTGAAATGGACAAGGGAAACAAGGCTAAAATTATCAATCGAAAAAGGTTACTTAAAAATTGAAAAATCAGATTCGGATGAACCGTTGTATTTTGATTTCAATGATCTTACTTACGAAATGGATGAAGATAACTGATTGAAAGACATAATAAAATCAAAATTTGGAGAAAAACATGAAAACCTTTGCAACAATTTTGTTAATTCTTACTTTTACCCTTACTTTGCTCGGGCAAAATAAACCATCTTCAACTCTTGAAAAGAAGGCTACACAAAAAATAGTTATTGAAAAAATAAATGGTGATCGCCTCACCGGTTTATTTGTGGGCGGAAATACTGAAACTATAACAATTGAAATTTCTGAAGCGAAATTACCGATCAAAATTTCTGAAGTAAAAGCAATTTGGTTTGGTGATGTTCCTGAAAAGGTTACTGAAAAATCAACCGCACCAGTATCGGAAACAAATAATTTATCAGTAGAAGCTGCTATTATTTATCGTTCTGGCGAAGTTGTGCCAATCGCTCGAACCACTTTCTATTTGATTGATGATGATGTGATCACAATATTCAAAAATGCCGGGATCACGCCAACGCCAACAACTTCAAGAATTCAAAAGGATTATACCCAGGCAATCTTATCCGACATCGGGTTTTCAGCAAAATATGGAACCTTGCCGGAATATCAAACATTTATCGCAAAGTGGACTGAAGCAATTAAACCGCATATAAAATTTACTTTTGAAACTGACTTCAATGGAAAAGCCTCAGTTCCAAATATTCCACTCGGGAATTATTATTTATTTGCAATTTCTAGCACCCGGCAAAGCGGAATTGTCTGGAATATGCCAGTAGATACAAATACAACTAAAAAGCTAGTTTTGGACGCTAAAAACGCAGCCTTTGCTTATTAAAAATTTATTTTGGAATTATGACTGTTATTTCTGTTGTAACCTTAAAAATATAAGAACAGGGGTTTGGTTTTACTTTTTCAACTTCAAAAACCGAGCTGACTGATAGGTCATTATCAGTTTTAACTACATCTTTTATTTTCTGAAGTGCAATATTCACCGGATTTGTTTGATCCGGTTTTTCTGAATTTAATTGATTTTCTAAAAGAAGATAAGTCGTTTTACTCATATTAATAATCTTTAACCCCAAAACTATAATCAAATTTATAAGCTGAACCATTCCCGTTATCGGTGAGATCCGTAATTCGCGTCATTCTCCGCTCGAAGGTGCGTTCAATGTCTTCAATCCAAAACGGCAAATGCAATCTCCGTTCATTTAAGAATTGAACCGTGGTCAAATATTCCAGATAAAATCGGTAATTAAATTCAAGGTCGTAGGACTGAAGCGGTGCATCATCCAAATAACGGACCACACGATCGCTACCGCGCATCCCTTCAGCTTCAGAGACTTCCGCCAGATCCGTGCTACGGTGCTTGCTTGACCGATTGAACACAAACGGAAAATATGGATAATTATCCGATTTATAACGCCAGAGCCAGAATTTCAAGGCAAAATATTCGTAAATACTTCGACGATTACAATCATCCTGCACTTCACCGTAACCTATCTGTTCGATAAACCAGCCTTTGAATTTGTCGCCGTCGTCCAGATCCTGTCCGATCTGGATTCCATCGAGTTCAATGCCGTCAGGAAAAACGAGTTCTAAAATAGCAAAGGAATTCATCGGCGCGTTTTGGGTTGATTCGGTAAAAGTCACAAAATTTTTACGATAAACATAACCTGAGCCGATTGAAAGATTTTCAAATTTGGTTGAAGCTGCCCCGTTACCGCGCAAAATCGAAGTTTCCGCTACACCGGAAAGTAATCCTTCATTTCCGGTAAAAGTTGCTCCATCGAATTTTGCTACTAAAAAAAGATGTTTGAGCGTAATTTCTGCTTCAAATTTTAAAGGGTTGTTGGTGCCGTCGAAATATATTCCCGGCTTGCCGTTGATAACATCAGTTTGGAGAACCGGAGCAGACGAAGCAACTTCGAGTTCGTTGCCGTTGCCGGAGAAATCTCCGATCGATGCTGCATCTTCAGCCACGTCCAGAGCATTCCAAAAGAGTGAATCTTTTAATGGAACGAGGTTTAGTTTTGACCAACGTGAAACCGGGGTAATTATTGCCGGAACGACCGTGATCGAATAAGTAACTTCGGCATATAATCCTGAAGCTGTGACCGTGTAGCGGACAACAATATCTTCAATTTCTCCGAGCGGATCAGGGTTATCCCAGGTTATTTCTCCTGTTTCATCATCAATCGTCATTCCCGACGGCGCACCAGAACGAATTTCAAATGTTCCGTCATCACCTGTTTTGGAAAGTGTTTGCGAAAATGGAACTCCGATCACCGCATTATTTAAAGGCGTTGCAGTGTTAAGAGTCGGAGGCAGATCAACGTAAACCGTATTTGACCAGTTAGTTGACAGATGCGGAGTTGGCGTTGCAGTATCTTTTGCTTTGGCTCTGCCATACCATCTGCGCCCTGCCAATAATCCGGTTTTATCACGCGGCGAGCTATTCGAGCCGACAAACTCCTGAATTAAATTACCTGAGTTGAATGTGTTGACCGTATCAAATTCCCAATTTAATCCGGCGACTCCAACATCATCAGTTGCCGGAGTAAAAGCAAATCTGGCAGACGTGGCGGATAAAGCAGTTGTTGAGCCTAAAGTAACATCTGATGGAGCAGTTGTATCCGGGATCGCTATCGAATAAAAAGTGGAGGGCGAGCTTTGGCTATTATATTCTGTCTCGATCCAGCCATCAGTCCGGGCGACATTTGAAACACGGATTTCGTCAAAAAGACCATTGACAAATCTTGGTGTTCCGCCACCGGCTGTAGCATCAAATCCGCCAAAATACGCTCCGCCAATTGTGGGAGTAACGATCGAAGCAGCACCTGTATAAACTTTTGCACCGTCAAGAAATAATTCTAATTGTCCGCTTGAATTAATCTTCAATGCCCAATGATGCCAGCCTGTGCCAATCGAGGTTGATGTCGCATTCCAGGCTAAACCATCAACGCCGCCGATCAGATTATTTCCCGGATTATCGTGAGTAGAATTGCCAACGCCGATACTCGCGCCGTTCATCTGACCACCGACTTTGGCAAAGACCCCTTTAAGGGAAGTTGAGGCGAGGTTCACCCAACCCGAAATAACCCATGACGTTGCACCAAGTCCGAAAATATGCCCAAACGTGATTTGGTCATCAACCCCGTCAAAACTCCCGCCACCTCCGATTTTTCCCGTAGTGGCAACAGCTCCGGTGATTGAACCATTGTTGGCGTTCGAGGTTGAATCATTGGCACTTAAAGATGTTCCGTCCGGTAAATGGAAAACGCCTTTGAAATTAGAGTCCCAAACATTATTTTTATCGGATTGATCAGTTGTTACGCCGGAGTCACCCCAAGCCATATAAATGACAGTATCAGAGCTGTGAGATAGAGTCGGAATTTTCACCCAATAAACTACTTCGCCGGTCGAAGCAACATATTTTTCAGTTTCGTGTTTAAGCTGAGTAGTTAAGCCGGAATCCGAAAAGAAAGCAATATCGTAACCATTGCTGTTTTGAACCTGTCCGCCATTGCCGACAGTTTTGAAAACTGCGAGAGTTTGTTTGACCAAAACGGGAAAATTAGAGAGGTCTGAACCTCCCGCAACTTTCGTGTGGTCAATAGTAATTGCTGCTGAAAATCCGTATGCCATTTTTTATAAATTGAAAAAGTTATCAACTGAAATTGACCGTGCTTTAGCCAAATCAACGATCTGAGAAACTAAAGAGGCATTAGCTCCAATGATTTGATAATACTCCGCATTATCACGCTTAAATTCTATTTGATGACCATTTGCATCAAGAAAAACAAAACGTAAAAAGGCATTAGTCGGACAAACCTGAATTGAATGAACCGTTAGTTGATCAATCGGAATTGCCTCTTCAAGCTGAACTTCGCCCAATAAATATTTGCGGTAAATTTCCAGAGCCTTGTTTTCGAGCGCATCAAAAACCGTTGAATTTGCCGGACGATAAGTGACGAATTCATCAGGATTTATCAAATAGGTTGATTCATCAATGATCGCTCCGCCGCGTTCAAACGAATCTTTAGAAAACCAATGATGCCAGCGATATAAGACGGTTTGCGCGGTTTTTTCATAAATAAAATCGCCGACGATAGAGGCTAAAAGCGGAATCGTATCCTGAAATTTTTCTAAAAATTTGTTCTCAGTTTCAATTCCTAAATGGTTTGCAAAAATTCTGATAACTTCATTTGGCATAAAAATTACTCCTCAACTTCTTCGACTGTTACCAACGGAAATTCCACCGGCAACAAAACATAACTTTTTTCATCTCCGGGACCTGCTCCGCTCCCTTCAGCCGAAACGATACAATCGACCGGAGTTGAAACCGTTTCCCCGGTTGAAATATGGGCGATCTGCACCCGATCTCCTTTGGACACATGATAAGAATCCGTTTGTCCGCGTAAATTAAACTCCCGGTCGGAATCCGAAAATAATTTCATTTCCATTTCCGCCACTCGTTTGGTCAGGCTTCGCGTCATTACTCCCCATCGTGCCGGAGCCGTTTCGGTCGGAAGCCCGCCCTGGCGTTCACGCAAAACGGGACGATCCGCCTCGATCCATTTTTCTTCGAGCAGGTCATTACCCAAATCATTGAAATAATGAATACGGAAATTGATTCGCTCACTCGATTCACGCGGTTTGGCTTCAAAGGTTTTGGAAGCAATATTCCAGCGTTCCCCGACGGCTGCCGGATCGTATAAAAACAAATGAGCAACTTCGCGGTCGGGCGGCAAGAATTTGATCTGTCCGTTGACATCCTGATCGTGCCAGCCCGGAGCCCGTTTCATGACCTCTGCGAGTCCCGCCCCGGATTGCGTTGCCCCGTCAAAAACGAGATGCGCTTCAGCATATTTGACCTGCGAATCCAAAGGATAAAGTTTAGTCGTCGGAACCGGTTCCTGACTTTGCGACGTGGATTGCCATTTGAGAATTAAGCCCCAGGGAGCGTTATTTCCCTGAAACTCGACTTTGATATTGACCAAGGTATCTGCGGTCATTGCAATTGAACCGGTGTGCGTTCCGGCATTGGTCAAACCCCATTGGTCAATGATCAGATTATTATCTATCCACAGTTTTGCCCCGTCATCGTGATAAAGCTCGAAGGTGTAATTTTCGGAATAACGCGCCTTGATCTTGCCTTCCCAGACAACTGAAAACTGTGAGGCATTGACCCCGACCGCC
>DAORIL010000433.1:0-5928 GCA_035438525.1 Pyrinomonadaceae bacterium | reverse complement strand
GCCATTATCCACTCGCGTTTGACCGTAGATTCCGAAATTTTTAAAACTTCGGCAGTTTCTTCGATAGTTAATCCGCCAAAATATCTGAGTTCGATAATTTTCGACTGTTGGGGATCAAATTCCTCGAGTTCCTGCAAAGCTAAATCCAGTTCAATCAAATCTTGGTTCGCCTGTATTGCAATTTCGCCAATATCTTCCAGAAAAACTTTTTCACCGTTTCCACGTTTTTCGGCAGTATGTCGGCGGGCATTATCGAGCAAAATTCGGCGCATTGCGGTGGCGGAAAGGGCAAAAAATTGAGAGCGGTTTTGAAAATTTACGGAATGTTGGTCAATCAATTTGAGATAGGCTTCATGAACCAGTGCGGTAGTTTGGAGCGTTAAATCCTCGCGTTCATTTCGCAAATAACTGTGAGCAAGTCGGCGCAGTTCTCCATAAACAAGCGGCAGAAGTTCGTCTAACACCTCGCGATTGCCGTTAGTGTAATCGTCCAGCAATTTGGTGATTTCACTCATTATAAAAAACTTTGAACTAATTTTACTCCACAATGCGCGTAATGGACAGAAATAAATTTTACGGACTTCGTGAGTTTTTTTCGGTTGAAGTAAAAGGAGAAAAGATTATGAAAAAAGCGAAAATCTTATTGAGTATATTTGTTCTATTTATCGTAGTGGCAATTAATGTCTCAGCCCAAAAGGAAGGAGACAAAGTAGAAAAACAAAAAGACAGAAGATGCACAGCGGTTGCTAACCAGATCTATTTTGTAGATTCGGGACAAACAGTCACCGAAGTTCATCCAGGGAGTAACGGAGGCAACGGTTATCAACTGAATATTCTGGGGACAAACGTTGACCAGTTTGAGGTTATCCGATTGCGCTATATGTCGGCGGTTAATGTAATCCCGAATTATACCAATGCTGCTTCAGCCAAATGGGGAATGACCTTTTTTGGAAACATGGGGCGCACCATCGCTACCGTCAGAATGAAAAACAAATGCACCGGCGAAACCGAAGATTATAAATTGATTACAAGTGTTAAATTGCTTAATCACTAGAACTTTCTACGTGCAATCATCCGAAGATATTTCTTTGGGTGATTGTGTTTGACTGAAGTAAGGTGTAGAAACATAACAACTATTCAGTTCTTTAAAAAGGAGTCCCAGGTCAATGAAACGTCAATTCAATTTTAAACTTCTGCGTTATTTGTTTATTTTTTGCTGTGTTTTGTTGGCTGTAATCGGTCAGCAAGAAATCATTCATTCATTTGTCAGCGCAAAAACAAACTCCACTCCTGTTTATTTTTCGGATGAATCGGACCAACAAACATCTCCTTGCAGTTGCGTTGATAAAAAAGACATTTTGTATCGCATCCGAGAAGCAAATGCGGCAATCGCCGAATACAAAAATCAAATAAAAAATTACCAGTCACAGGAAACAGATGGCGGAAAACCGACGATCTATTCACAAAATGAATATCGCAACGTCCTTCAACCCGCATTACAGACCGCAGTCAACTTAGTTTATCAGTCAGAACCTGCACCGAAAGCAAAAACGGCGACAGGCGGAACCGACGCGCATTCCTGTAATCTCACAATTAACGGCGGTTCACCTTGTTTGCGGGAGGCTGTTAAACGCCACGAAACTCATCATTCAAATAGTTGCAGTCTGAAAAACCCTGCGGGTTTGGATCCTTCGTCCGACTATCGTGACGGAATGAAAATGATTGATGTCATTCAAGAAGAAATAACCGCTTATAC
Organism: Pyrinomonadaceae bacterium; assembly: GCA_035438525.1. Taxonomy (GTDB): domain Bacteria; phylum Acidobacteriota; class Blastocatellia; order Pyrinomonadales; family Pyrinomonadaceae; genus JAIBCC01. The sequence goes on along the minus strand of DAORIL010000433.1, from coordinate 4,172 downwards.
TTTGGAAATTGCCTATCTGGTCAGCGAATATTCTAAATTTCCCGATAGCTGTAAGCAAAATTGGTTTCTTAGCTATTCAGTCGAAGTCAGATTCCATTCGCCACTCTCCAAATCAAACAATAAAGAACCGGGTAAAAGCTCAATAACATGGGATATTGACCGTTCCTACTCAGCTAAAAACCTTGAATTAAGTCCGACAACTTCTGTTCCTGCAACTCCGCTTGTCTTACCGGATATGACAAATATGACCCAGCAGCAAAGGATTCAAGCGGCGATGGAAGCCGTCCAAAATCAAGCTAAGCAACCAACTCCGAAAACCACGCGGAAATATTGGAGTCATCAACCCGCCGTAAATTATCCGAGCGGTTATGTGCCTTTAGAAATTAATATAAATGACAAATTAGTTGATTATCTTTACGAGGAATGTAAAGGAAAGCCGTTGGATTACATAATGACCACCGAAAGAACCAAAACCTGGGAGGGAAGAGGACAGGATGGAACCCAAAACAAGTTTAGATTTGAGGCGGATCTCACAGCCAAAACTTACAACATAACAATTCCGGTAGTGCCGATGATCAGCTATCTGACACCTGTCAAAGTTGAAGAAAAGACTGTAGTTGATCAAACCATTCTTAAACCTCCGCATACGGAAACGACAAAACCAACCCAAAAGATGTCTTTTCAAGCAATGGGAATGCCAACCGTTAAAGGATTATTGGAAAACGCCGAAATACATCACAGCACGGACCAGACCTTAACTGTTACGTTAGATATGGTGACCTTTGATTCGGGCTGGTTAAAGGCGAGTGATGTTTTTAAGGGAGATTACGCCTCCTTGAACGGCAAACTGGAAGCTAAAGTCTTTTACGTTTTGTCAAAAGTTCCGGCAAATTAGGGGCAATTTAGAGGAGAAAAAACTATGAGAGCAACCATCTTTTTCGCTTTATTTATTCTGCTGTTTTTAGTTGTTTCAAACAATTATGCACAGGAATTGACACTAACTACTACTACAGCAAACACTACCGCGTCCAAATCAATTATTGAGATGGCGGAACTTAACGGTAATCCAAATGCAATTATTATAGCAACACCACTTGGCAATACGGCGACTATAAATCCACATCCGATTGGAGCTTGGTATTACAACGGAAAATGGAACATTTTTAACACCGACCACGCTAATATGGCGATTGGCGCACAATTTAAGGTGCAATATTTTAACCAACCCGACACAAATCATTTTTTGCATATTGTCACCAAAGAAAATCTGAAAGGCGAAAGTTCATATATTGATAATCCTGCGCTCAATAATAATCCAAATGCACTATTCAAAATCTTTCAGAATCATGCGCCCGACAATCGAACAGCTTCTCTCAATAAGTTTGACGCAAAAGCCGAATACGATGCTACTGCCGGAAAATGGACGATTAAAAATATCAATGGCGAACGTCTCTTTCCAAATACCGCTTACAATGTGGTTATTTTTCCTAATTCCCCAAAATTGTCGGTGCAAATTCCTGAATTAACAATCAGAGCGACTGCTTCAACTCCATCAACCGAAACGCCTTTGTCGGTTGCCACTAATGTTCAGACGGATGCAACGATGGTTTTTCCTACGCCTGCGCCCCTGACGGTTGTGGCACGAGAGCAGAATTTTCCAGTGCAAATTGGCGGAAATATTGCTCTTTCGGCTGGACGTTGTTACCAGCCTGTTGCTACTTATACAAATCCAAATGTGTTGATAACCGACACGGTAATCGTCAATGGGCAAGCACCTGATAATGGAGTGTCTTTGTCATGGTCAGCAGCCGTTGATAATGGCTCGGTTAAAATCAGCGTTTGCAATACTAATCCTTCGAGTTCCGGAGTTTCAGGAGCAATCTTTGTTCAAGGCAGAAAAATGAATATTCTAGTGCTTCGTTGAGGCAATTATATGAAAAACAAAAATAATTTAATCAATCCCCTACTTTTCTTTGGAATATTGTGGCTCGTCTTTGGCTGTGCAGATACCGATTCGGACAGCAAAACTAAACAAAAACCGCGTAATAATGAACCTGCAAGTATTTCGATTCATCAGGCGGAGCTTGTCCGAGAATTTGAAGGCAATGAGGTGCGGGCAAACCAACTTTACAAAGGCAAGCGGGTTCGCATCCACGGAAACGTGAACAGTATTGCCACTGATAAAAATGGCGGTTTTGTTCTAACTTACAAAACTTCTATCAGCACTTATGCTCCCGCACAATGCTTTTTTAGTGACGAATACAGTAATCAATTAGCCAAAATTCAAACCAATGACGAAGTCGAGGTTGAAGGAACGGTGATTGGATTTACGCAATCAAGATTTACGGTTGCGCTCGAAAATTGTTCGATCAAGTAGGTGAAATTATGAAAAACAGTCAAATCATTTTAACTTTATTTGCCACATTTATTTTTTGCTTTTTCGTTCCAACAACGGCATTTTGCCAAACGGAAAAGCTGGGCATCATCAGCTACACACCGCCGAAAGGAATGACAAAATCTATCAAGGAAAACGTAGTTGGATTTAGCGAAATGAATCAAACAACAGGAAGTTTTTGCATTATCACGCTCTACGGCGCAACTGGCAGTAGTGGAAATCCAACCACAGATTTTACTAGCGCGTGGAATAATTTAGCCGTTAAAAATCTCAACGCTAAAACTAATCCCGAGACGGAAACGCAATCAGCAGAAGGCTGGACAATCATTGCCGGCGCATCAGCAATTGATTCGGACGGTATTAAAGGTGCGGCGTTTTTGACCGTGATCAGTGGTTTCGGCAAAACGTTTAGCGTTCTCGCCGTTTTCAACGACCAAAATTATATGAGCAAAATTACGGCATTTGTCAGCGGACTTGATTTGGATAAAACGGTTGCGCCAACTCCGATTACAACTAATCAACCGAATTATGACAGCAACGGCAAACTCGTCATTCCACTACCAACCCGCCAGCTTACTGTCGCGGATTTTGAAGGTGAATGGGGCGAAGATGCAAAACGACTATCCACAACTTACGTCTATCGCTCATCGGGAAATTATGCGGGAAGCGATAACCTGACTTTTCGCAGTAAGATGACCATCACTAAAAACGGCGGCTATATCAACGATTTTTTCGCCATTCAAAACGGTAAGAAAATTATTGATAAAACGAACGGCACAATTAGCGTCAATGGACAAGTATTTTCTATCACGCAAGCAGATACCCAAAAGTTTGTGATTCGCGGCTGGCTCGAACTACCCGATATGACGATTATGATTCTCTGTGGTCCGTTGTATGACAAAGATATTGCTCGCCATATTCAAAACCCTGAACAGGGCGGCAATCTTAATAATATTTGGGTGAGAAAGAATTAAGCAAAAATAGCAACAAAAAAGCGCGAGACAATATGAAAATAAAAGTCGCACACTTTTTGAGTTGTATTTGCAGTTTTACCCAATTGCTAAAACGTCTTCCGTCGCAATAATCGAAATCGGACGATATTTTAACTTGTCGTTTTCGGCATAAATCTCAACTAAACTTTCATTGGTTAATTCGCCTTGAATGAGAGCCTCGGAGAGCTCATCTTCGACATATTTTTGCAAAGCTCGGCGCAACGGACGCGCTCCGTAACTGCGGTCAGCGCAAGTTTTTTCGATTAGCCAAATTTTTGCCTCAGCGGTTAAACGAATTTGTAGTTCGCGTTTGGCTAAAATTTCGTTGAGTTTATTTACTTGTAGATCAACGATTTGCAGTAGATCCTGTTCGATCAGTTCGTCAAAAATAATGATTTCATCCAGACGGTTAATGAACTCGGGCGAAAAAGTTTGCTTGACGGTTGACATTACTTGATCTTCCATCTTTTCGCGCGAAGTATCGGCATTTGCCTGAAATCCGAGCGCAGTCCGCTTTTGAATATATCGCGCACCGATGTTGGAAGTCATGATAAAAATTGCGTGTTTGCAGTCAATTGTGTTGCCTTGTGAATCGGTCAAAACTCCGTCCTCAAAAACTTGCAACAGAACATTAAATAAATCTGGATGCGCCTTTTCGACTTCATCAAAAAGCACGACCGAATACGGTGAACGGCGTAATTTTTCGGTTAATTGTCCACCTTCGTCATGTCCGATGTATCCCGGAGGTGAGCCGATAAATTTGGCAACCGTATGTTTTTCCATAT